>NZ_JAWDKC010000031.1:0-31233 GCF_032714515.1 Methanimicrococcus hacksteinii
TTACTGTTTGCCATATTGGTACGCATCTTACTGTTTGCCATATTGGTACGCATCTTACTGTTTGCCATATTGGTACGCATCTTACTGTTTGCCATATTGGTACGCATCTTACTGTTTGCCATATTGGCAGGCATCTTGCTGTTTGCCATATTGGTACGCATTTTGCTGCATGCCATATTGGTATGTGTTTCCATACGCATCATCTCATTTTTATCATATCCGCTCGCTACGCGAGCGTGGGCACAGATTACCTTTCCGATTCCGTTGCCACCGCTACCTTCAGTTTTCCGTTTACCGCCGCTACCTTCAGTTTTCCGTTTACCGCCGCTACCTTCAGTTTTCCGTTTACCGCCGCTACCTTCAGTTTTCCGTTTACCGCCGCTACCTTCAGTTTTCCGTTTACCGCCGCTACCTTCAGTTTTTCGTTTACCGCTGCTGCCTTCAGTTTTCCGTTTATTGCCGCTACCTTCAGTTTTCCGTTTACCGCCGCTGCCTTCAGTTTTCCGTTTACCGCCGCTGCCTTCAGTTTTCCGTTGCCGCCGCTGCCTTACTGTTAATACAGTTGCCGATTGGCAGACCCGCCTCCGCTGCCCCGCTCACGCGCGCGAGCTGCTCCATTTTTATTTTTTTCAAAACCGTCCCTCGTTTTTTATTTTTACAGAAACAATATTTCCGGTTATTGCCGTCTGCCGCACGCGAGCCGCTCCGATTTTTCAAAAAATATGAAACCCGACTCACATTTTAGTATCATTTTAGTATAATTGAAAAACCAACCCATGATTTTTATAGATTCAATTGGTAAAACAAAATAAACAAAAACGAAAGAGACCGTGAAACAATGACGATGACATTAACGCCTATGAAAAAAGCGAATTTGCTGCTGCTTTTGGTTGTCTTCTTTTGGGGGCTGTCATATCTGTTTACGAAAGACGGGCTCGAAACGTTGCCGCCGTTTACATTTTTGGCGCTCAGATTCGGCATCGGATTTTTTGCCGCGGCACTTTTGTTTATGAAACGTTTGTCAAAGGTGAACAGGAAAACAATTTTCGGCGGCGCCGTTCTCGGATTTTTCTTATTCCTGACGCTTGCGGGCGTTTATTTGGGACTTCAGTACACAACGATTTCCAACGCGGGTTTTCTCGGCAGCCTGACGGTCATTTTTGTTCCGGTTTTGTCGGCAATCATTTATCGGAAACTTCCGGAAAAGAAAATATTAATCGGAAGCATCACCGCAGCCATCGGTATTGCGCTTTTGACACTGGAAAGCCGGACAGGATTCGGAGTCGGTGATGCGATCTGCATCTTGGCCGCCGTTGCTTACGCCTGTCACATTTTGATTGCGAAACGGCTGACAAATATCAAAGAAATCGACGCGCTCAACCTCGGCATCGTTCAGCTCGGCTTCACTTTCATTTACGGCCTGATTTGCGCGTTCCTGTTTGAAACACCGCACCTGCCGACCGAAATCGGCGCCTGGGCAGATGTCCTGTTCCTTGCCGTTTTCTGCACCGCATTCGGGTTTGTCGGACAAGTTGTCGCGCAGAAATACACAACGCCGACACATGTCAGTCTGATTTTTTCATTGGAACCTGTTTTTGCATCCGTTTTCGCGTACCTTTTTGCGTCGGAACAGCTTCTGCCGATACAAATCGTCGGCGCAGCAATTGTGTTTTTCAGCGTTTTGTATGTTGAAATTGATTTCAAAGAATTGAAAGAACCGAAAAGTTCAAAGGAAGGCTGAAGCACGAAAACTTATTTAACTTTCAGCGGAAATGAGAAAGTATGCTGACCCAAAGAAAAGCGGATTTCATCATGATTGTCGCCGTTCTTTTTTGGGGCTTGTCTTATGTTTTAACACGCTACGGCCTTTTTGATCTGCCGGTTTTCAATTTTATGGCAATCCGAATGGGCCTCGGATTTTTAATCGCCGCTCTTTTGTGCATTAAAACATTCTCAAAAATCAACAAAGAAACGATTTTTGCCGGCGCCGTTATCGGCTTATTTTTATTCCTGACGCTGACCGGAACGAATTACGGACTTTTGAGAACATCCATTTCAAACACCGTCTTTTTAGTCAGCCTGACGGCCGTTTTTGTTCCCGTTTTCTCAACAATCGTTTATCGAAAACTGCCCGAAAAAAAGATTCTCATCGGAACGGCAGGCGCTGCCGTCGGCATCCTTTTATTGACGCTGACCGGCATTTCCGGCTTCGGAATCGGTGACATCCTCTGCATCTTAGCCGCCGCTGCTTACGCAATTCACATTCTTCTTTCCAAAAAATTCGTCAGCAGCAAAAAAATTGACGCGCTCAATCTCGGAATTGTTCAGCTCGGATTTGCGGCGCTTTATGCCGGAATCTGCACATTTCTCTTTGAAGAGCCTGTGATTCCGCAGGACCAAACGGTTTGGTTCGCCATCTTTTTCCTGGCAATCTTTTCAATCGCGTTCGGCTGCGTGGCGCAAATCGTTGTTCAAAAATACACATCGGCATCCCATATCGGACTGATTTTTGCGCTTGAGCCGATTTTCGGCGCCATTTTCGCGTTCATCGTTTACGGCGAAATTTTGCTTCCGCTTCAGATTATCGGCGCAGCATTCGTTTTCTTCAGTGTGATTTGGATTGAATTGAATGTCAATGACTTGAAAAAAATCAAAATGAAAAAGAAAGCCGTATAACCACATTCCATTTTTGAAAATATTACCAAATTATTACCAAATAAATGGAAAAAGGCGGTATTTGACTTTGTCCATGTATTCGAAATACCCGCTCAGCTCTTCTTTAAGCATTTTTTCCTCCCCCGGAATGCGGCTCATCAGCAAAACCGTCAGCAAAATGCCGAAAAACAGTCCGTAAACAGACCCGAGAAGCATCGGTGCGCCGATAAAAAGCGCGGCATTCCCGAGATACATCGGATGCCGAATAAATCCGTAAACGCCTGTTGTAATAACGGTTTGATTCCGCTCTTCCTGAATACGAAGCGTCGGCGACAAATAAGTGTTGTCGGTCACAGACCTGTATAAGAAAAAAGAGGAAATCAAAAGTGTCAGGAAGCCTAAGCCTTGACCAATTGCCGGCGCATTACCTGACCATTCAAAACGAGCAACATCCAGCGGCATGATAAAGAACCAAACGAAATACAAAATCATAACGATGGGAACGAATATTTTATCCCACCCTTTTTGATTTTTATACCCGCCCGGATTAGAGCGTTCTTTTAAAAGCGCAGGGTCTTTTTTCCACAAGTAAACAGTGATGATAAAAACGAGAATTGCCAGCCAAAGATTAAAAATCCATCCGGCGGCGAATTGGACGGTTCCTGCCAGCAGGAAAAAAACGGCGGCCGAAAAGAACGGAAATAGGAAATAAAGAAGCAAGCGGACAACGGAAGGAGATTCTTTAGGAGAGGATTCCGAAGACATGAAAACACCTTTTGCGAAGAAACGGATAACATTTCTGTAAAAACGAATTAGCAATATGAACATAAAAAAATGTAAAAATATTTAAATTAAGGACCGTGAGCAGAACAACTGATGTGAGCTGTCTGCTTCGCGTCCAAGATTTATGATTAGTCGGCTGCCGTTTGCGCTGCCAGCTGTTTGCCGTATGCGATTGTCTCATTTTTAGAAGGAACGGGCGTTTCTTCACAGGCTTTGACAAATGCGCGGATATTTTCAAGCGGCGTCGTTTCGGGAACGTCGCAGGCGGATCCTGCAATGTTGATGCCCTGCCGGATAATTTCGGCCGTCGCATTATACACATCCTCCGGCGTTCCGCTCGGGAAAAGTTCAATGACATCCAAATTGCCGTAAGTAGAGACATTGCCGAGCTTTTGTTTGGCATGCCAGACGGGAACCGCTTTGTCGAACGAAAAGCCTTCAACGCCGGAAACCGCGATGTGTTCAAGCATCGGTTTTGTATTGCCGCAAATGTGCAGAATCGTCGGCGCCCCGGTTCCTTTTCTCATCTTTTGAATCGACGGCAGAACAAACTCGGCATACATGTCGCCGGAAAGCAAATCGCCCGACGATGTCGGATCGATTGCGAAAAGAATGTCCGCGCCGTAGCTTTTGAGAAGTTTTTGATAATCAATGACGAAATCAGTGATTTTATCGACCAGCGTATGCACTTTGTCCGGGTCGGCCAGAATCCACATGAAGAGTTCGTCAACACTTGCCATGTGACCGGCAATCGTAAACGGACAAACGGTTGTCGGCAGGATTGCCAAATCATCGCCGTATTTGTTTTTGAGAATGTCAATCGCTTCCAAAACAACCGGAATTCTGCCGAGCTCTTCGATGTTTTCGGGAATCGTAAAATCGTCGGGATCCGTAACGGTATGAACTTTAATCGGCGGCCGGTCAATTTTGCGCCAATCCAGTTCCGCGCCGAGCACTTCGGCTTCCAAAGAGATGTCAAACGGAAGCGTTGTTCCGTCAACGCCGCACATTTCATAAGGCGCTGCCGCCATGTCGGCCATCATTTGCGGATTGTGATGCGCTTCCGGGTAAGTGGCGCCGACGGCGTTCATCATTTCAACGGTTGTCATTACAAGACCATTCGCGGACGACGTATGATCTACTTCCAGGCCGCGGACGGCGGCCAAGGCTCTCTCTACTGCTGTCATTTGTTTAACCATATTATAACACATCTCCTTTTTTTGCGTAAAGCATGAATGCATTTTTTTCAATGATTTCTTAAAATAGTACACACAAAAATCGTTATTTGCTGCCGATTCTCTCAAAACGTCCGAGGAAAGATCAAAATAATTTTTTTTGAAGAGATTTGTTTATGATCGGTTGCATGGCGATTTTTTCTACAATTAAATATGGGGGATTGAAATATTTAAAGATTTTCGGAGATTTTGGTGAAAAAAGTGTGAGGGAGTGAAGTTTTTTGAATTAGGAGAGAGGATGAATTGAAAAAAGTTGGAATTGTCAAAAGAAGTGAAATTATAATAGGAAATAAAATATTATTCTGAATTATGTTAAGTGAAGGAATATACGAACAAATCATTTACAACAAAATAAAACCTGAAATTGAAAAATTGAAGGAGAGAGGATATGATGTTGGAACGGAACCAATGGACATTGAAGAAGCCCGGAAGATGTTGTCATCGTATGTCTCAGAAGTGACACGTAAAGCACTCAAAATGATACGGGAAAAAAGTGGAGAGGACGATGCTCTTCTTAATCAAATCCAAACATGCAATGAGATAATAACAATCCTTTCAAATGCATTAGATGATGAAGAATTTAAATCCCTTAAAATCGAAGAAAACGGAGAGATTTTAACTCACATCTATTCAAAAATGAACCAAATAAAAGAAAAAAAAGCTATTCGCCCAGTGACCCCTTTGTCCCAAAGTTCTCTTTTTACAGGATCAATTTCTGAACCGGACATGATGAGCGAATTGAAAAAAGAGATTTTATCTTCAAATTCAATTGATTTTTTAATTTCATTTATCAAATGGAGCGGACTTCGGTTATTATTGAATGAACTAAAAACATTTACAGAAAACGGCGGAAAGCTTCGTATTATTACAACAACGTATATGGGTGCAACAGATTCAAAAGCAATTTTGGAATTAAGTCAACTCAAAAACACCGAAATAAAAATATCATACGATATTGAACGAACCAGATTACATGCAAAAGCATATTTCTTTAAAAGAGAAAGCGGATTTACAACGGCATATATTGGATCATCAAACTTATCAAATTCTGCCATGACTTCAGGACTTGAATGGAATTTAAAAGTTTCAGAAAAAGAGTCATTTGACATCATTCAAAAATGTGAAGCAACTTTTGAAAGCTATTGGAATGACAAAGAATTCAAACTGTTTAATTCTGAGAACGAAGAAGATATTCAAGCACTTGAAAGATCTTTAAAAAAGAATCAAATTCAAAATGAAGGAATCCAATATAATTTTGACATTATTCCTTACAGCTACCAAAAAGAAATATTGGAAACATTAAAAGCTGAAAGAGAAATATTTGGTCGGACAAAGAATTTACTTGTTGCTGCGACAGGCGTTGGAAAAACTGTCATTTCTGCATTTGATTACAAAGCATTTAGAAAAGAAAATCCGAATGCAAAACTTCTTTTTGTTGCTCATCGAGAAGAAATATTAAAACAGAGCATTGCAACATTTCGAGCTATTTTAAAAGATAATAACTTTGGAGAAATTCACGTTGGAAAACACACAGCGTCAAGTCCAAATCATTTATTCATTAGTATTCAAAGTTTTAATGCTTTAAAATTGACAGAGAAAACAAATTCTGATTTTTATGATTACATAATCATAGATGAGTTCCACCATGCTGCTGCACCATCATATCAAAAATTACTCGCTCATTATGATCCCAAAATTTTGTTAGGATTGACAGCAACCCCTGAAAGAATGGATGGACAAAACATTTTGGATTATTTCGAACACACAATTGCTGCCGAAATGAGATTGAAAGAAGCAATTGACAGGAAATTACTTTCACCATTCCAATATTTTTGTATAACTGATTCTGTTGACCTTTCTCAATTGAAATGGTCAAAAGGAAGTTACGATGTTGCAGATTTAAATGAAATTTATGTCAATAACAAATCCAAAGCAGAACAAAGAGCAAGCGATATTGTTACAAGTCTTGATAAATACATAACAGACATCAACGATCTCAAAGGATTGGCATTTTGTGCAAGCGTTGAACATGCAAAATTTATGTCAGACTTTTTTAATTCATCAAATATTTCCTCAATTTCGTTACATGCAAATTCTACCGATGATGATCGAGAAACTGCAAAAGATAAGCTCGCAAAAGGTGAAATTAAATTCATTTGTGTAAGAGATCTTTACAATGAAGGCGTTGATATTCCAGAAGTAAATACTGTTTTATTTTTACGCCCTACCGAAAGTTTAACGATATTTATTCAACAGTTGGGACGTGGTTTAAGACTTTCAGAGGACAAAGAATGCTTAACCGTTTTGGATTTTGTTGCCCAAGCACATAAAAATTATAATTTCCAAGAAAAATTCCAATCACTTGTTGGGAAGTCAAATCATTCGATTGAATATTATGTTGAAAATGGCTTTTCAAATTTACCAAAAGGTTGTTTTATACAACTTGAAAAACAAGCTCAAGAATACATCTTAAGAAACATAAAAGATTCAAAAAATACAAGAAAATTCTTGGCTCACAGAATCAAATATTTCGAACACGATACCGGCAAAAAACTGACACTTTCGAATTTCTTATCACATTATAATCTAAAACTACCTGATTTTTACGGCCTGGGTTGCGATCGAACATTAAGGCGAATGATGGTAGATGCGGGACTAAAAGAGAATTTTGAATGTGAAAGTGAAGTGATATTGACTAAAAGACTTTCTGGATTATTCAAAATAAATTCAATCGAGTGGCTTAGATTTTTGATCCAATATGTTGAAAATAAACCAGAAATCAAATCTGAAAATGAACGATTGATGCTGAATATGCTTTATTATACAATATACCAAACCAATCCTGAAAAAGAGAAATTCAATTCAATTGAAGATGGCATTTGGAAATATTTAGAATGTAAAGAGATTCGAGAAGAAGTTTTAGACATTTTGAAATATAATTATGAGCAGATCGATTTTATTCCCGAGAAGAATACATTTGATTTCGAATGTCCTCTTGATATCCATTGTAATTACTCAATGTCACAAGTAATGACTGCATTTAATTATTACAATGAAAAAAATAGACCACCTTTCCGCGAAGGTGTCAAATATTTTGAAGACAAGAAATTAGACATTTTCTTTATAACACTTAATAAATCAGAAAAGGACTTTTCCCCTTCAACTCTTTATGAAGACTATGCCATCAATGAAAATTTATTCCATTGGCAAAGTCAAAGTCGAACAAAAATTGATTCACCAGCAGGACAACGATATATCAATCACAAAAAAACAGGAAATAAAGTTGCTCTTTTCGTGAGAGAATACAAAAAAGAAGATGGATATACAGCAACATTTACATTCCTTGGAGAATGTGAATATGTCAGCCATTCGGGAAGTGAGCCAATTAGTTTTGTTTGGAAATTGGAAAAAGAGATTCCGCCAAAGCTTTTGGAAAATGCAAACAAAACGATATTGATTGATTAAAGGAGGAAGTCAAAGAAATGGAAAGAGAAAAAGAACTAGCGCACTTGTTATTGGATTATCTCACAGATTGGACAGAAATTGAAAGTGATTTATGGACGATTGAAAAAAGTAAAGAAGAGATTAAATTATACGGCTCAAATTTTGATGAACCTGATGAAAACCTTGTAAAATCTTGCCTTCGCCATTTCATATTTGTAATAAATCCGTGGAATATAGAAGCTATCCCTTATATGTTGGAAGAGATGGGATTTACAGAAAACGAAATCGAATTGTATTGGAAAAACCTCTACAATTAAAAAGAAACAGAATTCAAAAATGAATTCTGCTCTTATTTTCTTATAAATTCTCCTTCGCCCACTCAAACCCTGCCTTCAAAACCTTAAGATTCATATCAATCAACTTAGGCTTTTCGGCAAAAGATTCCGCAATCGCTTTTCCAAACTCATTTTCAGTTAGCCCGGTCAAACCCAAAGCCAAAATAACTCCCAACATAGCAGTGTTAGCAGCCTTTGCGGATCCGATTGAAGAAGCAATTTCAACCGCCGGAACACAAACCGTTCGAACGCCTGACGGGGGCGTATAATTCTCAATTGAAGAATCATAAATCAGCCGGCCGCCTTCTTTCACATCCTTATCGAACTTTTCAAGCGACGGTCTGTTCAAAGCAACCAAAATGTCGGGCGTGTAAACAATCGGCGATCCAATCGGGTTTGCCGATAAAACAACGGAACAATTGGACGTTCCGCCGCGCTGTTCGGGACCGTAAGACGGGTACCAGGAAACATTTTTGCCGCCGGAAATGCCGGCTTCCGCAAGAATAATGCCCATTGAAAGAACACCCTGGCCGCCGAAACCTGCGATTTTGACCAAACAGTCTTTGAAATCCGGGTCGGGTTTGGCCGCATCTGTTCCTTCGCTGACATTAAAAATCGCATCCAGCGCTTCCTTTGAGAAATCGCTGTCAGGACGGATCACGGGCGCGGTTTCCTCGATTCTGTCTCTGAGATTGCCGAGCGGGAATTCTTTTTCCATTTGCTCGTTGATGAAATCAATCGACCCTTGCGCGTCCTGTTTCAAGTTGTTCGGGCAGCCCGAGAGGATTTCAACGAAAGCATAACCTTTGCCGTCGCGCTGAATTTCAAGCGCTTTTTTAATGGCTGCTTTTGCTTTTCGAATGTGTTTGATGTCGGACACCGAAACACGCTCGATGAAAACGGGTGCTGTCAAATTGCTCAAAATTTCACACATATGCAGGGGGTAGCCGGCATAATCCGGATCGCGGCCGTCCTGGCAGGTCACGGTTTTTTCACCGACCAAAGTCGTCGGCGCCATTTGACCGCCGGTCATGCCGTAAACCGTGTTGTTGACGAAAAAGACAGCCATCTTTTCGCCGCGGTTGGCCGCTTGGATCGTTTCGTTCAGGCCGATGGACGCCAAATCGCCGTCGCCCTGATAGGAAATGACGACAGCATTGTCCTGAGCGCGGGAAATGCCGGTTCCGACAGCGGGCGCGCGGCCGTGAGCGGTCTGGACGTTTCCGAAATCAAAGTAGTAGTACGCAAAAACGGCGCAGCCGACCGGACTGATCAAAACGCTGCGGTCCTGAATCTCAAGGTCGTCAATCGCTTCGCCGATTAATTTGTGAATCACGCCGTGGCCGCAGCCGGGGCAGTAATGCGTTGCCGTCGGCGCAGCGCCGCCTTTTCTGAAATAAACATCATTCATGCTGTCGGGTTTCTTGAAAACTTTTTCCTGAGACCCGCAATTGCATTTTTTAGGAACAGTATTCAACATGATCACACCTTCCTGTTTTCCGCAACTTCGCGGATTTTTTCCATCACTTTTCCGATTTCAATAATGTTGCCGCCGAGACGGTTCACCAATTCAACCGAACGCTTGCAGCGAATCGCAAGCATCAAATCGTCACGCATTTGGCCCGCACTCATTTCAACGGCAATGAAAGTGCAGTCGCGCTCGGCAATTTCCTGAAGCGCTTTTTCCGGGAACGGGAACAATGTAATCAAGCGGAACAAACCGACTTTTAAACCGGCTTTTCGGGCTTCGTCAACGGCACTCTTTGAAATGCGGCTGCTGATGCCGTAAGAAACCAAAATGATTTTCGCGTCATCGACTTTGTATTCCTCGAAAATCGGTTCTTTATCGGCGATTTCCTGATACTTCTTCTGAAGCTTGTCGTTGAACGCTTCCTGCTGTTCAAAGTCCAGGAAAATGGATGTCACAAGATTCTTTTTCGTCTCCTCCGTTCCGGCAACCGCCCAGGATGTGTCAATCACAGGCTCAACTGCAGCTTCCGGGAAAACGACAGGCTCCATCATCTGGCCCAAAACACCGTCGGACAAAATGATGACAGGATTTCTGTATTTAAAAGCCAAATCAAAGCCTTTGTACGTCAAATCGCACATTTCCTGAACGGAATTCGGCGCCAAAACAATGTTTTTGTAATTGCCGTGACCGCCGCCTTTAACGGCCTGATTGTAATCCGCCTGCTCGGGACCGATGTTGCCGAGACCGGGGCCCGCGCGCTGGACATCGACAATGACTGCCGGAAGTTCCGCGCCGGCCAAATAAGAAATGCCTTCCTGCTTCAAACTCATGCCCGGGCCGGACGAGGCCGACAAAACGCGGTGTCCTGTTGCCGCCGCGCCGTAAACCATGTTAATCGCCGCTTCTTCGGATTCGGCCTGGACAAATTTGCGCCCGGCTTTAGGGAAGTAATGAGATGCTTCATGCAAAATTTCGCTCGCGGGCGTAATCGGATAACCGAAATAACAGTCACATCCTGCATACATGGCGCCGATGATGACCGCCGTATTTCCTTTAATCAATTGAACTGCCATAATTTAAGCCTCCGTTTTTGTTTTTTTCGGAACGTGAACTTCAATCGCATTCGGCTCGGGGCACATGTAATAACAGTTGCCGCAGCCGCTGCAGCCCTCGCCTTTGTAAACAACGAATGTGTAGCCGCGTTCGTTCAAAACCGTTCCCATCTCCAAAACCTTTCTCGGGCAATCCAAAATGCAGCGGCCGCAAGCCTTGCATTCGAGCGCGTGAATAACAGGATAAGGAGACTGTTTTTCTTGTACATCAGACATTCATCCACCTCTAAAAATAAGTCAGAGTTTAAACTCATTCATTTTTACATATTGGAAGAAATAACCGTATTTATAATTAATGAAGATGAGAGACAAAAATGAAAAATAGATATGATAGATTAATCGATATCAGCAAATCCGGTTGAGTCAAAACGTATCATAAATTTTAAACATCTAGAGACAGGATTTCATATCATAAATCTAAAAATGGTATGACAGAATTATGATAAAACGCCGATTAATGATTTTAACAATTTATCCTTTATTTAGAGTCAGAAACCAAAACATATTTTGGCTTATTTTTCGTCCCAGCATTTTGAATAATGCCCGAATCGCGTAAAGCACCGAGTAAATTTCCGACTTTGTTTGTTTTTGAAGCGCCTTCGTATTTAGTACCCAATTTAGGCAACAAAAGTTCATCAATATCTTTTCGACTGGCGGAACCGTAATCATTTAAATATTTAACAATAAGCCCTTTATAATGATCATCATCTAACCCTTTTTTTCGAAGAGTTGAAGCTTTTAAGCCGGAGTCTTTTGTTTTTAGCAATGCATTTAGAGATATAACGAAATTCGGTTTCCTGCCTTCAATCAGCTTTAGACGTTTCAAATGGCTAATTTCGGCATCAGACAAAACTTTTTTCTTTTGGACCTTATCTAACATAACAATATCTTCAAGACTCAAATCCGGATTATGAATTAAAGCCGTTGCAAATTGAAAATCCAAAACTTTTCCGACAATTATCACCTTTACGGTTTCATTATTTAAATCATATTCAGGCATCGGGAAAAATCTCTGTCTTTGAAGATTAAACATTTTTTTGATGCCGCCGCCGGCTGTATCAACCATTTTGAGGTTAAACATTGCATTTGCCAAAAACCGGTTTCTGTAATGTTCTTCAGGTGCGTCCATTGAAATGACTTTTTCAACCGAACCAGGAATAAAGTAGCCTTTGTTCGTAAAAACTAACGCTTCATCTTCTATTTCGACAACATTAATTCGGCTTCCTTTTAAATAATCTTGATGGGCAATACAATTATTCAACGCTTCACGAATAACAAAAGGCTCATACTGCAAAACCTCCTCCGGAAACAGGGTGTTGTCTCGCAGATATCGGTAAGTAATATTTCGAATTTTATTATGAACTTTATCAATAGCAAGAAGAAAAGGAATTGAAAAAATTGTATAATCTTTTTCAAAATTATTTGAACTTTTTAAAATCCACCTGATTTTTGCATCAGCCGGGCTCAAAAAATGTTCGGATTCTTCTTTTCCGAGAAGAAGAAGAGCTGTATTGGTAATTTTTCCTTGAACTGTAATTTTTGCCTTGTTTAAAAAAGTAATGTCATCCCATTCATCAACTTCGCCCGTTTTATCCGGAAATTTAGTTTTATAATTTTGCCGCGCTTGTTCAATTGCCAAAGGATCTAAATCACCCAAAGTCGCTGACGGAACCAAACAAGCACTCCAATCTTGAGAAATTTCATTTCGAATTCGTTCATATTCTGATGGATTCAGCGCACCCAGAGACTCGCCGTCTCGACCATAGTAATGCCCTTCATAGCTTGTCGGAATGCCACAAATTGCCGATGGAATTTGAAAAAGAATGACCCTTTTATTTTCAACAGACAATTCATAAATTTCAATAAATGTAAGCCGATTATTCATCCGATTTGCAATTTCCTGTTTAAGGGAATCTAAAGCTGAACAATCAGACCGGTAAACTGAACCGACGATGCTGTGGTCTGAATCTTTTATTCCAAAAATCAACCATGCATATTCTTGATGTTTTAGATTGGCTTCATTTGACAAAGCTGAAAAATATTTACAAAGCTTTCTGAAATCGTAATTATTTTTTGCTTCTTTAAATTCAAAAACTTCATTTTCAGAAGGATGAGTCCTCAATACGGTAAGTATTTCAATCAATTCACCTTCTGAAAAAACCATTGTCGGCACCTTAAACAAAATGTAAGAAAGAAGAAATAGATAAATGTTTATTTTTCTTTCTTGACATGTTCGTCTTCTTCACGAATCTCAATGCGGCGGATCTTTCCGCTGATTGTTTTCGGAAGTTCGTCGACAAATTCAATGATACGCGGATACTTGTAAGGCGCCGTAATCTTTTTCGTGTGGTTCTGAAGCTCTTTTTTGAGTTCGTCCGACGCTTTTTCTTTGTATTCTTTGGTTAAAATGACGGTCGCTTTGACAACCTGGCCGCGGACAGGATCGGGAACGCCGGTAATCGCGCATTCCAAAACGGCGGGGTGCTGAATGAGCGCGCTTTCAACTTCAAAAGGACCGATTTTGTAGCCGGAACTCTTGATGATGTCATCCGTTCTGCCGACAAACCAGTAATAGCCGTCTTCATCTTTCCAGGCGGTGTCACCCGTGTGGTAAAAACCGTCATGCCAGGAATTTTTTGTTTTTTCATCATCAAATTTGTAGCCCGAAAAGAACCCGGGCGGCAATGCCGAAATGTTTTTCGACCCCGGATCTTCAGAAACCGCGACAACGATTTCCCCTTCTTCGCCGACATCACATTCGTTGCCTTCGCGGTCAATGATTTTAATATCATAACACGGAACAGGCTTTCCCATCGAACCCGGTTTGGGCGTCATCCACGGAAGCGTTGCGATACAAACAATCAATTCCGTCTGGCCGTACCCTTCCATCAGTCTCATGCCCGTAAATTCCTTGAATTTCTCGTAAACTTCAGGATTAAGCGGCTCGCCGGCAACGACACAATATTGAAGCGTGCTGAAATTGTATTCAGCCAAATCTTCTTTGATGAAGAAACGGTAAGTCGTCGGCGGCGCACAGAATGTGGTAACGCCGTACTGCGCGATTTTCGTCATCATGTTGCCCGCATCAAAGCGATCGTAATCGTAAATGAAAACAGCCGCGCCCCAAATCCACTGGCCGTAAATTTTGCCCCAGACGCATTTCGCCCAGCCGCTGTCGGCCATTGTGTAGTGAAGGCCGTTGTCGGAAACATTCTGCCAGTAGCCGGCCGTTAAAATGTGGCCGAGCGGATAAGCATAATTGTGGCACACCATTTTCGGAAATCCGGTTGTTCCCGACGAGAAATAATAAAGCATGTCGTCCGTGTTCTGCGTCGCGCCGGCGCCTGCCGGATGAACAAAGTCGGGCGAGCTTTCCGCAAGTTCGGTTTCAAAGTCAAGCCAGCCTTCGGCACCTTCCGAATTGCCGCCGACATTGAATTTCAAAAATTTGGATTTTCCCATGCTTTGAAGCGCCGCATCAAAAATCAAATCAAGGCCGCCTTCATTGATTCCGACGACACCGCAGGCGCCTGACTTTTCAAGGCGGTAAATAATGTCTCTTTCTTTGAGCATATGCGTTGCGGGAACGGCGATTGCGCCGAGCTTATGAAGCGCGGGCAGGCAGATCCAAAACGTGTAATGGCTTTTCAGCGTCAGAATGACGGCGGATCCTTTTTTAACGCCGTGTTTTTTAAACAGATTGGCCGCTTTGTCGGTTTGGATTTTCAGCTCTCCGAAAGTCATAATTTTTTCATTGCCGTAATCGTCGCACCAGACAAAGGCGACTTTTTCGGGATCGACTTCGGCGTAGCGGTCAATCACATCAAAAGCGAAATTAAAGTTTTCCGGAATGTTGATTTCGAAATTATTTTTAAAATCTTCGTAAGATTCAAAATCGGTTTTCGGAACAAATTGATGGATAAGATTCGTCATAAGTAACTCTCATTAATAAAATATTAGATAATGTTGTGAAACGGTTCAGATTTTCAAATACAGTGGCTTGATCAGATGCAATATTACATGATAATTGCCAGAAACTTTGCCGGCTTGCCGTCAAGTGCTTTCATTGCGTGCGGATAGTTGGAATCAAAATAAATCGAGTCTCCCGGATTTAAAATGACTTCGTTTCCGTGAACGTAAAGCTTTAAACTGCCCTCTAAAATGTAGTTGAATTCCTGTCCCGGGTGTGAATGAAGTGTCGGCTCTTCTTCTTTAGGTTCGGCAACAACGACAAACGGTTCCACCTTTTTGCCGATGAATTTTTCCGCGAGCGCCTGATACTTGTATTGGCTGCGGCGCTCAACCGACACGCCTTTGCCGTCGCGCGTCACGGTAAAAACATTCATGCGCGGCGACTCGCCCGTCAAAAGAAGGGACATATCCACTTTGAAGTAATTCGCAATTTCCAAAAGCATGCTGGCCGGAATGTCAGCCTCCGCATTTTCATATTTCAAATAAGTCTCAACGGAAATATCCAAAACGGACGAAACCTCTTCGGGCGAAATGTCGGAGACCTCGCGGAGCTCCTTAATGCGGTCCGCAATTTCAATAATTTTTTCCTGCATAATAGAACACCAAATTTGTAATGAAAAAAGAAGGATAAAAGTAACATAAAAAATAATCGGTGAAATGAAAAAACGATGATAATCGAAATGAATAACGATGTAAAAAGGAAGAAGAAGATGAAAACCGGGAGAGATTTCAGATTTGTTTTCAAAACATGTGCCGCTCGCGCGCAGGCGGAGGCTGCCGTGCAAAGAAAAACAGCATCAAATGAAAATCGAATGGCGCTCAAACATCAATATAAATGAGAATGTCAATGATAATGTATCGAATTTAGGCTGAAAGGATGAATTATGGATTGGACAGACGAAGTGAAAGACAGGATTTCAAGGAAAAATCAAATCTTGTTTGCGAAAGACAGTGAATTTCTGCAGGATTTAACGCAGCTCATTGAAAAACAAACTCGCCGAGCAGTTGTATTGTGGGCGCTCGAATTTGCGGGCGAAACAGTACGGGAATTAAACGCGCGCTACCCGAATGAGGACAGGCCGGTTCTGTCGCTGATGCAGACTCGGGAGTGGGCGGCCGGGCGTATAAAAATGCCGGAAGCAAAGCAGGCGATATTAGGCACACACGCTTTTGCCAAAGAAATCACATCATCGGAAGACATTGCTCTGTGTCATGCGGTCGGACACGCGTGCGGAACGGTACACACAAAGGGACATGCCATCGGTTATCCGATATATGAGCTGACAGCAATCATCCGGCGCCACGGAATTTCGGATTGCAGGGAGCCTGTCGAAAAACGCATGGAACAATATATTGAGCGTATGCTGTATTGGGAAGAAAACGAAAAGACGTGCGAAAGACCGTGGGCGAGTTTTATGCTGAAAGATTAAATTGCTGAAAATATTGCTGAAAATATTGCTGAAAACATTGCTGAAAATATTGCTGAAAACATTGCTGAAAATATTGCTGAAAATATTGCTGAAAATATTGCTGAAAACATTGCTGAAAATATTATTCATTAAAATTAAAGCTGAAAAAAGTAAAAAATAAAAAGAAATGCCGTCAGTAATGCGGCTTTTCTTGTTTCAGATAATTGACGGGGCTGTATGCCGGAAATCCGCGGCGTTCCAGTTCGTCCAGCGCCAATCTTCTGTGATCTTCAAAAGAGAGGGTGAACGATGAAATTTCAGCGCCTGTCGGATCGGATTGTGTGATTGTCAAATCTTTTTTGCGGGAAACCAGATGCAGAATGTTGCTTGTTGCCGGTGTGTTAACGGAGCGCAGGCGGTTGATGGCCGCGGCCGTGTCTTTGTGGGCAATTGTCGGCAGGTCTTCGCTGCTTTCGTAATTGTAGGTAAATCCGATGGCTTTGATGAATGAATTCATAACGGCGGCTTCAAAACCGACAAGACCGGAAATGCCGGAAAGCATTTCTTCGGTGTATTTCGGGGTGTAGCCGATGCCGTAAGATTCAAAAATGCGTTTGAACGACCATTCAATCACGTCCGCCAATTCTTCGGGAGCTAAGAGCGCCATGACTTCTGTCGGCGTGTCCAAATTGTTTTGCGTGCAGTAGTCGCGCATTTTTTTGGCAAGCGCGGCGGCTTGAGCATCTTCGCCGCAATTTGTTTTCATCATATTTGCAATGGCCGGAAAAGCGGAATATCCGGCGCGGTCAAAGAGAAGGGAATCGTCGTATATGTAAACGGAAAGCAGTTCCCGGCAAACGCGGGGTCCTTCTTCTTTCATGTAGCCGATGCATTTAAAAGCGCGGGCGATTTCCTCGGCGGTTCCGCTTTGAGCGTAATGGAGAATCAGCGGGCGCACGGATGTTTCGATTCGGCCGAAGAATTTCATGCCGCGCTCTTCGGTCAGCTGAGAATCAGAGTTAACAAGAATCATCCAAACCAAATCCATTTGGTCGGGCCGGAGTTTTTCTTTTTTCTCCAGCGCTTCAAGAATGTGCGTGCGCGCGGATTCGTCGGCAAGAATGGCTTTTTGGAGCAAAGCGTAAACGGCGGAATTGTCTTCGGCCAGCGGCACTGCGATTTTGATTGCTCTTTTTTGGACTTGAGAACTGAAATCCATCAAATAATTTTCTAATTTTTCAATGTTCGGCGGAAGTCTGCCGCGCATTTCCAGGATGGATTGGGCGGCGGCATCGCCGAGCGGATAGAGGTCCAGCATATCGTAAAGCGCGTCCGAGACGGGTGATAAATCGCCGTCGACCTGCGGGATTAAAATGAGTGCTTCTTCGACGAATCCGGATTCGCGGTTTAAGAAAGAGGCGAGAACCGGAAGAATAGAAGGCGGCAAATGGATTTTTTCAAAAAAAGGCAAAACTTTCTTTTTGGTTTCAACATCTGCTTCCCGGATTGTTGTTTCAAGGAAGGAATAAGCGTTAATAACAACGGCCGCCGGAAGTTCGTCGGACGGGAATTCGACGTTTTCGGGCGCGCCGATGAGTGTTTCGACAAACGGTGTGCACAATTCGGCCGGAAGATCGGCTTCGCACAAAAGCGAATACAACCGGGTTGCTGCCAGCTGATGCTTTTTGGACCGCGCGGCCTGCGGAACAATGGCTTGGAATTTTTCCGCCATAAACGGCAGCACATCCGGCTCATTTTCTTTTAAGAATTCGGCACCCTTTTCCGCCTTAACGTCTTTGTCCGACCCGAGCGCCTCAACAGCTTTCTGCGGCGTCATTTCGGAATTGAATAATCCCATTTTTGTTTCCTCCGTTCAGATATAAATTTAAGAATATGAGAAAGAAAGGCAGTCAAAAATTAAAAGATTTTGGAAAACTCGTTTCAACAGCATTTCAAGAATAAAATGACAAATAAAGCGAGATACGGTTTTGAAAAAAAATAAAACCGGAGCGGCTCGCGCGCGTGAGCGGGGCAGCTGAAGCGAGCCGGCCAATCGGCAACGGTATTAACGGAAACAGGAAAACAGCAGCGCCAAGCAGAAAAACGGAAAAATGTTTCTGCAAAAATAAAAAACAGGGGATGATTTTGATAAAAATAAAAACGGAACAGCTCGCGCGCGGACGGCGGCAGCAGAAACGAGCCTGCCAATCGGCAACTGTATTAACGAAAACGGTAAGGTAATCTGTGCCAAACGCAAACAGTAAGGTAATCTGTGCCAAACGCAAACGGTAAGGTAATCTGTGCCCACGCTCGCGCAACGAGCGGATGTGATAAAAAAGAGCAGATGCATATGAAACGCTGCACTGCGACAGGCAGCAGACACCAATAATGACTCCAATGACAGCAGATACAAACCGGATTTCAGCAAAAACGGTTTTTTGAGTTAATTGAGAATCGTGAGAGAAATCTCCAATCCTCCTAATGCTTGCTGCGCTCACAAAACTTGAAACTTCGTTTCAAGTCCGGTTCGCCGCTTTGCGCCGCCCGGAACTCGGATTGGAGGGGCGGTTCATAGGATTTTATCAAAGTTAAACAGCCGTTTTCGAATTTGATTCATTTTTAAAAACGAAACATCGTTTTCGTTTAATCTATGAAAAACGAACCCCGCCTTTATTTTCATAATTTCACGGAAGAGGGGGTTCGGGTTTGAAAAGTTATAAAAACCGATGTTTCGGTTCTTTTGAAATTCCAAATCCCAACAGCATATTTTGAAATTTTTGAAAAATGATGCGGCTCGCGCGCGAACGCGGCGCAAAAATGAAAAACGAACAAAAGAAAACAAACAAAAAATGAAAAACGAACAAAAATAGAAATGAACAAAAATAGAAATGAACAAAAATGAAAAAACGAATGAATGAAAAAAATCATTCACTCTTTTTTGTAAAATATTTGTGAGCTCTTTCAATCGCCGAAACGACCAGCTCAACGCTGTCTTCGATGTCGTTTAAATCGACGACTTCGACCGGGGAGTGAATATAGCGCGTTGCGATCTGAACGGTTCCGGTCGGAATGCCCTCTTTGGTTAAATGAATGGCAGACGCGTCTGTTGTGCCGCCTTCGCCGACGCCGAGCTGAACATCAACTTCCACTTTTTCGGCGGATTCGCGCAGCCATTTAACGACTTGCGGATGTGCGATTAAACCGCGCCCGGAAGCGTCGGAAATCGCGACAATCGGGCCTTTGCCGATTTCAAGCGGGGAATCTAATTTTGTGATTCCGGGGTGGTCGCCCGGAACGGTTGTGTCAAGCGCGAGCGCAGCGTCCGCATTGGACGCGTAGGCCGCTGTTTTGGCGCCTTTGAGGCCGACTTCTTCCTGAACAGTTCCGACGGCGCAGACAGTTGCTTTGATGTCCTTTCCTTTCAGGCGGCGCATCACCTCAACCATGAGCGCGACACCGGCGCGGTTGTCAAAACATTTGCCGGTCACGCGGTTGTTGGCAAGTTTTGCAAAACTGCGGTCGGTCGTAATGTATGTTCCCGGCTCGATGCCGAGATTTTTGACGTCTTCGGCATTTTTGGCGCCGACGTCGATGAACATGTCTTTGTGTTTGACAGGCGTTTTCGCATCTTCGGGCGTCATGACATGCGGCGGTTTTGAGCCGATCACACCGTAGATATCGCCTTTGGAACCGTGAACAATCACGCGCTGGTTCAAAAGAGTTTGATCAAACCAGCCGCCGAATTTCGCAAATCTCAAAAAGCCGTTTTCATCAATGTATTTGACCATCAGGCCGATTTCATCCATGTGCGCGGCAAGCATAATTGTCGGGCTGCTCGGGGAACTGCCTTTCCGAACAGCAATCAAACTGCCGAGCGCGTCGAACTTAATTTCATCGGCATAATCCTTCAAATCCTCTTTCAAAAGGCGGCGGATTTCATCCTCGTTTCCGGAAACACCGTGCGCATTGGAATATTTTTCAAGAAGAGACGCAATGGCGTCCAAATTTCGTTCCGTTGTCAAAATAAACATCTCCGTTTTCTGTTTTATTTTTTAATTATTAGATTAAAGATTCATTTTGAAATAAGTTAAAAATTCATATTGGAATGAAGTAAATCAATCCATTTTGGAATTAAGTAAATCAATCCGTTTTGGAATTAAGTAAATCAATCCATTTTGGAATTAAATAAATCAATCCATTTTGAAATTAATTAAAATCCATTTTGAAATAATTAAAGATACCTTTCAAGTTCCCAATTGTGAACGCAGCCGATATAATCGTTCCATTCAATCGTTGCCGTCTGAATCAGCGTTGTAAACACGGATTCGCCGAGCGCGTCCTGAATCAGCGTATCGGAATTCAGCGCGGCCAGCGCATCACGCAGTGTGGTCGGAAGCGTTCCTGCCGAAAGCGACTGCTTCTCGGACTCGGAATAATCATGCGTCTCAAAGTTGACGGCGGCAATCGGTGTCAGATTGTCGTCAATGCCGGAAATGCCGGCGGAAAGCAAAACCAGAAGCGAAAGATACGGATTGCAGGACGAATCGGCATTTTGAACTTCAATTTTCGTTGCGCGCCCGCGCGAGGACGGCAGCCGGATCAGAGAGTTGCGGTCAACGGCGGACCAGGAAACATAATAGGGCGCCTTTCCTTTTTGAACAATTCTTTTGTAAGAGTTCACGGTCGGATTCGTAACCGCGCAAATCGCGCGGATGTGTTTGAAAATTCCGGCAATAAATCCGCGGGCTTTGTCGGAAATCATCATGTCCTGATCGGGATGATAAAATTCATTGAACTCGTCTTTCATCAGAACAAAACCGAATGTTGTCGCCAGTCCTTCCGCATTCGTCAAAGGTTTGGGCATAAACGTCGCGCAGAGATTGTGGCGGCGGGAAACATCGCTGATGATGTATTTGGCCGTCATGATGTTATCGGCCGTTCGAAGAACGCTGCCTTCTTTAAAAGCAATGGAGATCGGACCGTCGGCATGTGTCTGGCGCAAAGAAACGACGTCGATGTCGGCATTTTTCAAAGCCGTCAGAATATCGCGCTTTGTGTTTTCAGCTTTTAAAAGCGTCTCGGGACTGCAGGAAAAATCGCGCGGCTGTCCTGTGAAGTGAGAATCAAGCAAGTAAAAACTGAAGGACGAAGAAACCGAAAACGTGTAACCGGACTGGTAAATTTTGCGGACGAATAATTTCAATGTGCTGCGGACACAGCCGTCAAAAGACTGACCGTCCAGGAAAGTCAGTTCGCAGGTCACGCGCCCGATTTTTTGATTCCTGCCGCCTTCCAGAATAGAAAATGTCCGCGGGTCGGGCTTTAACATTAAATCCGCGCCGGTCGGTTTAAAAGTACCGCCGACGGAATTGTCAAACGGGAGGCCTTTTGAAAATGCATTCTCCAAAAGCGCGGCGGGAACATCGATTTCTTTAAACGTTCCGCCGATGTCCGAGAAATGGAATTTGACGATATCGATTTCCTGTTCCGAAACCTCTTCGATAATTTCCGAGATTGTTGTAAATTGAGACATGTCAACACTCTGCTGTTTGAATAAAAATTAAAATTAAAATTGAAAATAAAAATAAAATGAATGATTGAATTGACAAATATTACCGACTTCATGTATAAATTTATGTTTCATAATTAAACGAACGTAAAAACGAAAAACGACTGTAAAAAAGCGCATAAAAACAGAAACAAAAGAGAAACAAAAACAAAATAAAAGCAGAAACAAGCAGTAATAAAATAATAAAATAATAAAATAAAAACAAAAAAAGCAAAAACGCCATTTGAAAAAATAAAAATAAAAAAGAAAGAACCGTATGAAACGGGACTTTCAACTCATTTTTCAATTAAACGAATTTAATTCCTGCGTGGCGCAGTTCTTTGTTCATTTTTGCAACGTTGAGCAAAAGCGGTGTGATCGGCTCGGTCAGCGCGGCCGCTTCAAGCGGGCCGACATCGACGGGGTTCAAGCCGGGAATATCGCGGACAAGCTGCATAATGACGTCTTTGGTCTGTTTGTTGTTGCCGCAGACGGCGATATCCAAGTCCATGTCTTTGTCAAAGTCTTCCAGACGCTTGGCAGAAACGTTGTGAAAAGATGCCACCAGATCGATTCCCGGCGGAAGAAGCGCTTGGATTTCTTTTGCGGCGCTGCCGGATTTCGGAGGCGCGTAACAGAAGTAATCTGCGTTGTATTCTTCTGGGTCCACTTCGATTTTGACCGGCTCGGTTCCCATATTGAGGTAGCAGCGGTCTTTAATCATCGGAACAACGACGGACAAAACAGTCTGACAGTTGCAGAGGACCGGTTTGATATGTTCCATGACGGTCGGAATCTGGTCATAGCGAATCGCAATGACGACAATATCGGCAGCTTCTGCCGCCGCTTTGTTTTCATCTCCCGTAATTTTGGACGGCAGTGATCTTTCCGACAAAAATGCCGTATATTCTGCTGCCGCCTCCTGTGCTCTCTCCTTTTCCCTTGAACCGACAATAACATCGTGAATCTGGCCCCAGCGAAGCGCGAAGCCTTTGCCGATGTTTCCGGTTCCTCCTAAAATTGCAATCTTCATGATTTATCACCAACATTTATAATTGATAAATGTTACCAAACTCGAACTTTAAATCAGGCCCTATATAAATCATTCGGATGAGAAACAGCTGAAAAAATGAAAGCGGTAAAAAGAGATAGGACGGAAATAAAAATATAAAAGAACATATTTACAGCATGAAGATACGAAAAAATATAATGAACATATATTATAATTGAAAGGTTTTGCTGTGTTGTTGTGTTGACGTGCTGCCATACCGACGCATTTCCTATTGCCGTACCGGCACGCTGCCCCCGCGCGCGAGCCGTCCGATTTTTCAAAAACGAATCAAAAACGGACCTGCCTCATATGAAAACAGCAAAAATGAACGGCAGCCGTAATTAAAACAGAAAAAATCGAAAATAAAAAGAAAATAAAAAGAAAGTAAAAAGGAAAACGAAAAAAGAAAAAAAAGAAATGAAATTTAAAATGCATTTAAACTTCAAATTCTTTCAGCAATTCTTCTTTGACGCTTTCTTTAATGGTGTCCGCATCTTTTGTGTTCACCCAGGCTCTGATTTCCAAATCGACCGTTGCGTCGGTGATGTTTGAAATGTAGATTTTAGGCTCGGGATTTTGAAGAATTTCCGGGTCTTTGCCCAAAACATCAAGAACCGCTTTGACCGTTCCTTCCGCGTTTTCAATGAGATTGAAAGTCATGGGCAAAACGAAACGGCGCGTCGGCAAATGAGACATGTTGACGATTGCGCTGTTCCAAACCATTTTGTTCGGAATCATAATGTAAACATTATCCGATGTGATTAATTCGGTGGACATTAATCCGACGTCTTTGACGTAACCGGTTTGTCCGGAAACGGTAATGTAATCATTTTTATTAAACGGTTCCAAAACCGCAAGCCAAACACCGGCGCCCAAATTGGTCAGCGTGTCCTGCATACCGAAGCCCAAAATCAAGCCGATGACGGCGGAAAGACCGAGGATAACAGAACTGACCGTAACGCCGAGCGCTGAAAGCGTTGCCAGCAAAACGGCCACGTACAAGAGCGCCGTAATCAGCTGAATCAAGAAGCTGGCAGCGAGTTCCGGAATTTTTGTCCGGCCTAAAAGTTTCTTAAAGATACTGATCAGAATGCGGGCGACAATAAACGCCGCAACGAGAATGATGAGTGCAAACAAAAGATCAGAAACCTGCCATTGCGTGTAAGGAATAGCGGTTCCCATAATATCATCTATAGCGATAGTAATCCCTCCGTGGATTATTCAAACAATAAAGGCGGGCTTTGTTAAAAGAGATATCGATTTTTCAAAAACAATCATACCGAAAAATTAACATCCCCGCATGAATAAGATTTTTCAATAAATATATATGTTCCGAACATTCATTTTTGCGGAATTGAAAAAGGTCAAAAACCGGAATTATCAAAACCAATCAGAATCCAAAACCAATCAGAATCCAAAACCAATCCAAATCACCAAAACCAATCCAAATCACCAAAACCAATCAGAATCACCAAAATCAATCCGAATCACCAAAATCAATCCGAATCCAAAACCAATCAGAATCGGCAAACTGAATGTATTTATAATAAAATGTGTTTACTACATATTATTTCACATTCATTCCAATTATATCACACAAATATATCCAATCAACATTCAGAGATTTGAAAAGCATGAAACAGGAATTGACGCGGCTTCTTTTGGAAATGTTCAAGTCATACGGCTATGAGACAAGCGAGGGCACTTTTTGCGATATTGTCGGCAAGCGCCAGGATTATGAGATTTGGGTCAAGTGCGACATTGACGGCAATTTGAACACGCTGGAACGGTTTACGCAGCAGGCCAACGGAAAAAACAGTCTATACATCACGACGAAGAAGATTAAAGGCGGCGAAGAAACTGTCCGCAAATATGCGGAAGACACCGGCGTCATGATTTGGGACCGCGACGCGCTTGCGCGTTATGTCGGGGCGTTTATGGTGGCAAACTTGAGCCGCGAAACGCTGGAAAGCGTCGTCGGCAACTACTGTTTGGAATCTCTTTTGGATCAAAAAAAAAACTTTGATCCGGTAAGCGCTTTTGCAAATTCGAAAAATCCTGCCGGCAGCCCTTTGCCTGAATTTTATCATGAAGATGAAATAACACAGCCTGCGCAGCCGGTTGAAAGCTTTGATTTCGGCAATATTTTTGAATCCTCCGACGAACAGGCGGAAGAATTAACGGCCGCGCTGTTCGGCGCAAAAATACCGGCAGACGCACCGTTTAACAATTCCAGAGAATCGGAATATATTGAAGCGCCGCGCCCGCTGCCTCAGTCATATGATATTCCCGAGCCCGAGCCTGAAAGATTCCACGCCGACAAAAAAGAAACGCTCGGCATCCGCGCATCCGCAATCAATATGCCGATTGAGCGCGCGGCCGCGGCCGGAAAATCATCATTCGGCGAAGTCAAAGATGTCGTGCTGAAATTCGTCCCGTATTGGAAATACACATACACGCTGAAAGTGGACCGCAAAGTCGGAAATGATCAGATTAAAATGGCGGCCTCCGGCGAAGGACTTGTGAACGCCGTCAACGGCATTGAAGATGACATTGAGCTTGGCGAAATCGGAACGCAAACCGAAATTCCCGACATCGAATATGTGATGAAGCAGCCGAAAATGACAAAAGAAGAAGCGCAGAAAATCATTTTGGAGAAACTGAAGCGTCAGCATACGCAGGAAGTCAAATCCAATGACATGGACGCGCAGTCCATCATTTATCAGAACAAAACGTTCCGCCCGCAGGAAAAGGACTTTGAAATCAAAGTGACGCAGATTTTTGCATCCGTTTGGGAAGTTCAGGGCAAAAAGGACTGTTTGGAGCTGAACGCTTACAACGGCCAGCCGCTTTCAAACCCCGCGGATGACGGAGCAGAATTCGTATAATAAAAGGATAATGATAATAACAAATCATGTGACGAAAAGCGCAAAAGAGTTTATATCTGATTTGCCGTTATGTTCTTTTAATTGAATGAATTTTCAAGATTATTAAATTAAAAAATAAAAATACAATAAAAACAGATTAAAAACAAATTGGTGAAAAACATGTTAACAATTACAGATGCGGCTGTTGCTGCTTTAAATGATGTTTTGGAAGAACAGAACAAGAAAGACAACTATCTCCGCGTTTTCATTGCAGGTATCGGCTGCGGCGGTCCGTCTTTCGGCCTTGCGCTGGAAGAAAACGTCGGCGAAGCAGACATTACCGCTGAAATCGGCGCAACCAAAGTCATTTATGACGCTGAGCTTGAAAAAACCGTTGAAAATTTGATCATCGACTACATTGACAACGAAATGGGAACAGGTTTCGTCATTGAAGACCCGACAGCCGAGGCCTGCGGCGGCGGCTGTGCAGGCTGCCATTAATTGTGCGGAACAAGCAGAAGCGAATTCAAATTAAAAGCAGCCGTTGTGCTGCTTTTTTTAGTCTTTTTTACATTAATTAATTTTGAATATTTTAATTTTAGATGAATTGATATTATCAGGTGAAATTATGTTTCCGGGAATGGGCGGCGGACGCGGCGGGATGAATCCGAAGAAAATGCAGAGCATGATGAAGCAGATGGGCATTGAAATGAGTGAAATCGACAATGCCGAACAGGTGATTATTAAAACACCGGACGGCGATATTATTATTGACAATCCGTCAATTTCAATTATGCGCGCGCAGGGCGTTGACACGTACCAAATCAACGGCGATGTCAAAAAAGCACCTAAAGAACTTGTGATTCCCGACGAAGACATCCGCTTGGTCTGCGAACAGACAGGCGCATCCGCAGAAGATGCCAAAAAGGCGCTTGAAGAAAACAACGGCGATTTGGCCGAAGCTATTTTGGCGCTTTCCAGCTGATTCTTTTTTATTTTAAGATTTAATTTTAAGATGTAATTATAAAACATAATAATAAAATATATAATAAAATTAAATTTTTACGATTTTTTTTAACAAATTTATTTACTTTTTTATCGATCATATTCGATTTACAAATCGTGTTTCGGTTAAAGAAATTTATCGAGCCGGCCGCTTTAACCGTTTTCTGTGTATGTTTTGAATTTGCGGTTTTAATTTCAAAAACATGGTATTTTTTTTTATAAAATTTTACAGATAATTTGGAAGAAAATTTTGATGAGATATTCTGATATACTTATAAAATAATAGTAGTTTTAAGTTATAACATTATTATAGTTATAACGGAGAAGGCATGTTAAATGTTTAAAAAACTGACACTGAAATTAATAATATTCACACTCACAATAACGGTATTGACATTAGGAACAACACTTGCAGGCGCTGAAGCAGCGGAAATCGAAATAAACACACTTAATGACTTGAACGGATGGACGCCGGAAGAGGGAAACACAATCAATGTGACATCTGACGGAGACGGCGGATTGCTGGCATCTGTATTAAGCAGAATCGAAAATAATTCAACAATAATTCTGTCAAATGAAACTTACACAGCAAATCAATATCTTGTTTCAAAAGACGGCATTACAATCACAAACGCTTCCGGCGTAAGCCCGGAAATTCAATTAAGTGCCGTAAGCGACGGTTTTAAGATACAGGCAAACAACGTAACAATTCAAAACGTCACTTTGAACGGAACAGGAACCGCGAATTACGGATTTCGTGTTCAGGCCGCTGACGGAACAACCTTTGAAAATGTAAAAGCAACCAATATGCTCAAAACGGCATTTGACATCAGCCGAAACACAAATGCGGTTTATACAAATATCACAGCCGTTGACAACGGCGGTTTCGGAATTACAATCACTCAAGGTGTAAATATTACCATCACCGGAACAACCCAAAACAACGGATGGGGCGGTTTAAATGTCAATAACAAACAGCAAAACGATGAAAATGACATTGAAACAACCGGTATTAACGTATCGGGCGTAACATCAGAAGAAACAGCTCCAATCATTTTGGAACAATACACGCCGGCAGAAACCGGAAACGATGTCTCGAAGATTACACCGCCCGCAGGCGTTGATCTGACGGCCGGATCCATCGTCATATCAAATGAAGAAGGGATCGGAGACGGGACAATGACAGCGAAATTCATTTTGCTGAACCCCGCAAATACAGCTGAAGTGAACGGACAAATCTTGAGCAATGTTCTGACAAGTTCAAAAGAAGGAAATACAATTGAAATCCCTGACGGATCGTACGAGACCGAAGAGATAATTGTTCCTTCAAATGTCGTTTTAAAAGGCAATAATGTTGAAATCAGCGGAACATTGGCATATACGGACGGCGCAGACGTAACAATCGAAAGAAAAACAGAGACGCCTGCAGAAAACACAAAAAGCACAAGAAGCGGCGGAAGCGGAACCGGCTCGGCAATCATTGTCGAAGCTTCATCCGCAGAAAGAAAAAATACGCCGAATTCAAATAATGCGGTAACTGCAGAACCGACCGGCACAACAAGCACGGAAAATAACGCCGGAAATACAAATACAAACACAAACCCGGCCGATTCGGGGAAAACAGATTCGACAAACAATGATTCAAGAACAACACAAGGATCCGGCAATCCGGACAGATCTTGGCTGAATTTGATTGTTGTCGCCGGATTTGTCGTATTAATCGGCGGAGCCGTCTACCTCTTTGCTTCAAAGAATGAATGAAAGAGAAAGAAACAAAAGTAAAAACAAAACAGAACAGAAATAAAATAGAAATGAATATCGGAAGAGGAAACTCTTCCGTCTTTTTTTTCAAAAACGTTTTTCGAAACTTATTTTCAAAACTTATTTCCGGAATTTATTCTCAAAACTTGTTTCCAAAATTTATTCTCAAACTTATTTTCGGAATTAATTTTCAGACCTTATTTTAAAAATGTTGCCCGGAACGTAAAATGCATTTACAAAACGTCTTCCGAAACATTTTTCAAAATATTTTTCATTCGGATTTAAAATCCGGATAGTTTTTGCCGAGATAATATTGAATTGCCGCTGAAACAACAACAATCGGCACAAAAAGAACGGATATTCCAAAATAGATATAATTGAGCGGGGACGGTAATGAGAATGAGAAGGAGCCGGCATTCAAAGCCAATACGACAACACCGAGAATTGTAACGATTAAATAAAGCTTGATGCAAAGATTCAATGCTTTGGAAATTTTAGAAAGCTGTTCAGGTGACATAAGATAACTCCGTTTAATGATTTAACAAAAAGAAACGATTCTATGGGAAATAGTTTTCTGAAAAAAATGAAAAATATAAAGAGCCAACGTCCGGATTTGAACCGGAGTAGATTCGCTCTGCAGGCGAACGCATAGCCGCTCTGCCACGTTGGCTTATAACATTATCAAAAGAGAGATTCATAAAAGGGTTTCTAATATTTAAAAGAAACGGAGGGATTTTTAATTTGAAAGACCTATTGTATTTAGGTTAAAGAATGACAAAAATAAATAATGCGGACACAAAAACAAAAATTGTCGTTATCGGCGGTTTTTTAAACAGCGGAAAAACAACTTTGATAAAAAAGCTCGGCATGCATTATGCTGCCGCCGGAAAAGTGATCACTTACTTTACAAACGAAGCAGGTAAAGAAACAATCGACGGCGATCTTTTGGAATATGATATGAACACGCAGGAAATGACGGCAGCCTGTGTGACCTGCAGCTTAAAAGAAGTCATGACCTCGGCGGTCGGGCAGCTGATTGAGCGGGTGCATCCGGACATTTTGTTTATTGAGCCCAAAGAAACCGTATCGCCTCTTGTCGTCCGGGATGAATTGATGCGGTCTTCTTTAAAAGCGGGAACGGAAGAATATTTGTTTGCGCCTCTTTTGACATTAATTGATTGTTCCGAATTTTTCAGAGACATAAAAGAAAAAAAGAAAGTCGCTTTTGACCAGATTACGGTTGCCGAAGTTATTGTGCTGAATAAAACGGATTTAGTCAAACAAAATGAATCCGATTTAATTAAAGAAAGTGTTCGGCAAATTAATCCGAATGCAAAAATTCTGGAAAATACGATTGAAAATGAAATCGGATTAAATGAAATAATTAAAACGATCGGAATATAAGATTTGCAGAGCATTTGCAGGACAGTTAGAAAACAATAGAAAAAACAATATGAAAAACAATAAAAATAAAATGAAAAACAATAAAAATAACCATCAAAAAGAAAAAAGAATAACGAAAAAACGGACGGGAAAAATTATTCCTCGTCCAGCAATTCATCTAAAACATCAGCTGCTTTTTGGAATTCCTCTTCATCTTCGATGTCGATTAATTCAACATCGTCTCCGTCTTCTTTGATGCCGTAAATTAAAATTTCTTCGGAATCATCTTGTTTTAACAATGCGACATATTCTTTGCCGTCGACTTCAAACGTTCCGAGAATTTCACATTCGACAGATGTGTCATCATCAAATTCAATGACAATTGTGTTCGCCTCACCGCATCCGCAGCCCGGACCATGTTCGTGTTCCATAACCAAAAGCCTCCTTTTAAAATACAGAATATTTGAGATATTACAGGTTTAACAAAGTTAAATAATCTTCTAAAAAAATTGAAAAATAAACATAAAAACAACAAAAATAAACAAAAGTTCAAAAACCGGTTCAAAAAAACAAATTGATTCAAAGAAACAAACGGATTCAAAAACAAATCAAAACAGATTGAATAAACCGATATCAAACAAACAAAAAAATTAAAACACTTCCGCTTTCATTTCAAAAATATCAAAAGCCAAAGCACTTTCGATTCTCATTTCAAAAACATCAAAAAAATCAAAGCGCTTCCGCTTTTCATTTCAAAAAACAATTACAAAATAAGAAAGATAAAGAAAGACTCATGGCAGCGATCCAAGCTTCCCGAAGGCTCGCACACTTCAGTACAACAGGGAACGCTGGCGGGCTTATCTTCTGTGTTCGGTATGGGTACAGGAGTCGCCCCGCCGCTATGGCCGCCAAAAGACTTTCTCTATAGCGTGATGGATAATAACGGATGGTGATATTTAACGCTTTTCCTAAAATGGAAAAGCAATTATTGCCATGTAACGATTGAAATTCAATAAGATCAAATCTTACTTTTCAGATAAACAACATTTCTTTAACTTAATTTTATCAACAAACTCGGATAACTCAGACATATTCAGATATCGCCTGAAAAATCAGTCTTGCGGCGGCACGGACTATTCGTGAACGCGGACTAAACACCTCGTTGCCTTGGTGCGTACATCCCGTTTCGATCAACCTCGTCT
>NZ_JAWDKC010000032.1:0-42034 GCF_032714515.1 Methanimicrococcus hacksteinii
AAAATAGATTGTGTCATCACTGCTGACACAAATTCCATGCGCTGTTCTTCTTCATTTAAAATATCAATTCCAATGACGAGAGGCTCAAAAGTAGATCATGTCATCACTGCTGACACAAATTCCATGCGCTATTCGTCTTCGCTTAAACTTCCAATTCCAATGACGAGCGACTCAAAAATAGATTGTGTCATCACTGCTGACACAAATTCCATACGCTGTTCTTCTTCGCTTAAACTTCCGATTCCAATGACGAGCGACTCAAAATTAGATTGTGTCATCACTGCTGACACAAATTCTATGAATCGTAATTCTTCTTTTAAATTTTCAATTCCAGTGACGGCCGACTCAAGATCTGTTTGTGTCATCACTGCGGGCACAAACTTTATTCGTAAATCAGTTCGCAAAGAATTGCTTCTTTTTGATTTGATTCGTTTTCTTTCAAAAATAAATGAACTTTCTTCGAACCGTCAAGCCCGTCTTCTAATTGGTTTCGAATGCCCCAATAGTCTTTCGGGTCAATACTTCCGCGAAGCGTGACTTTGCCGACATTGCTCTTTTTCAAAAATTCGTTGATTTCCGAATAATCATTTTCCGTTTCAAACGGCATGCTTCGAAGAACGATGAAATTGTTTTTGTTCATCGGGTTGACGGTCAGCAAATCAGCGGTCAACAATGTTCTTTTTTTGTCAATTTTCATGACGCGGACATGGCCGACGGTGGCTTTAATCATATCATCGACAAGCTCGTTGAGAAGATCCGCGGCAATAACGGCGGGATCAGGCTCAAACATGAAAAGCATCGGCTTTTCCGCTTCAATTATCGGCGGAAGCTCGACAGGCGCATTCACCATTGCATTTCCTCCGGGAAGCGCAACGGCGATTCGATCGTATTTCTTAATTCTGCCGAAATAAAGCGTGAGCCGGTTCAGCTGACCGTTTAAAGAAATGTATTCCTTCTCACAATCAAAATCAATCCGCTCGGGCGGCATTTGCGGCGGCGCTTCAAACGCGAAATTTTCCGCCTTCTCGGCATATGCTTCCATCACGGCCGGAATTCCCGGGCGCAGACTGTCCGCTTGACGCGTTTCTTCTTCGGGCGGGCGGGCCGGATCGGAAAAGACGATATCAACCTTCGGGATTTGCGCAATCACGGCCGGATCAAGCGCGTCGCCGCAGATGAAAGTCACATTTTCAAGACCGAATTTCGCGCAGTTTTCTTTAGCATATTCAATCTTCTGCGGATCGATTTCCACCGCATAAACATGCTTGCAGCGCTGTGCGAAATAAATCGTTTGACCCCCGATACCGCAGCTGATATCTGCAATCGTATTGCAGGTCAGACGTGCCGCTCTGTATTTCGCGACAGGCTCAGGCGTTGCAAAACGTCTTCCTTCTTTATCGGTTGACATTTTCTTCTCGAAAATCTTCTTTTGCGACATTTTCTCTTCTCTTTTCTCTTTTATTCTTCTTCAATTATTCTAAAATCGGCGCCCCGAACGTGACGTCATCCAAAAGCAATTCTTTTTCCCAAAGCAATTTACAGCCGCAGTCAATCTTTTCAAGCGTCTTGACATCCTGCGTAATCGAAAATTCGCGGATCATATCGGCGACATCCCGGCTGCAGATTTTGCAGTTCCGCGGCCCGCGTTTGGCACCCGCGCCGACAGGATCGGACATGAGATACAAATCCGGATGTTTGGTTTTGGCTTCTTTTAAAATATTGACAATGCTCCAAAGCCACGGCGGCCGGAATTCTTTGTTTTCCCAAAGCTTCTCAACAAATGTACCGTTCTGAACGTTGCACAAATTAATCGAAACAGTTTCGGCATAAGGCGCGACTTCGTCAATGCTGTTTAAAATATCGTCCATCGCTTCCTTTTCAGATAAAAACGGCGGTTTGAGCATCAAATACGCCTTTGTAAAAATGCCGTTCTGCTTTGCAATTTCCGCCGCCCGCTTAAAGTGCGCAAACGAAAATCCTTTGTTAATTGATTCGCGGCGGATTCTGTCAGACGTTGTTTCAAGCCCGTATGCAAATTCCAAAGGTTTGCCACCCATGACGGCCAAACAATCAGCAGCCGATTCTTCTGTCACAAATTCCGGACGCGTTTCGGCCAAAACGGCGGCAATTCTTTCATCGCCCGCCAACCGGCTTAAAATCTCTTTTCGAAGGTCGGCCGAAATTTCCCGCTTGTCCAAAAAGCTGCCCGATGTGAAAATTTTGACCATGAATCTCTCAAGCTTTCGCCTTTCGGCTTGCTCCAGCGCTTTGTCCAGCTGCGCCATGATATCCGATTCGGCCGGTTCTCCCGTCGAACTGTCATAAACGTAGCCGCACATCGTACAGCCGCCCTGTTTTCCCCAGTAGCAGCCGGACGTTTGAAAAATGATTGTTAAAACATCAATGACATCGCCGCGCAGATTATCTTTGCTGATCCAAAAAGCCGCCGGCTCGTCGTAAGGTTTGGATTTAATCCGCTGGCGTTCGCGGATTTCAAGAACGGATTGATTGAGAGACATAATTTTTCCTGAAAATTCGAATTGATACACTTCAAAAGAAGAACAGAAATAAAATCATATCGCTGATTCTGAAAAAAAGCGGCGGGATGTAAAACAAATAAATAAAACAGCTATAAAAAAATAAAAATAAAATAAAAGTGAATCGTTTGATTGAATCACTTTTTAAATGCGTTCATAGTACAAAACGGCGGCCAATTCCAAAAAGAGCATGGTAAAAAACATAATGCCGAATGCCCATGCCATCGGGACGGACAGGACCTCGCCGATAATGTTATGACCCAGCAGGCAAACCGCCAAGAGAACGGCGCAAATGACTTCCGCCCACCGAAAAGCGGCACCTGCGGATTTTAAAGCAATAAGCCGGCTTCTTTCATCCATATCGTTTATTTTGTCTTTTCGGGACATTTTCTCAGATAAACTTCGGGTGATCAATATGATTCCGACAATCAGACATAAAGTCAAAATAGTCGTTCCGACCCAGTCAAATCCTCTTGAGAAACTGACCGAGAGCATCGTTAAACCTAAAGCTGTCAGGAGCAGACCCATTAAAAAATATTTCCTGTTATAAATTTTCATATTGCTTATCCTCCAATTCTTTATTTTCTTTCAAACAACACAAATCCTCGACTGTCACGCCGAAAACATCGGCAATGCGGTAAGCAAGCATCAGAGAGGGATTGTATTGCTCTTTTTCAATGGAAATAATTGTCCGCGGCGAAACATGAACCCGATCGGCTAACTGCTGCTGCGTCAAATTTGAAGCTGTCCGCAGTTCTTTAATTCTTGTTTTCATTTTCATTCCTTCTTTGTCTGAAGTTCATTTCACGTGAAGTTTGCTTCATATGAAGTACACTTCGCATTTTTTATATAAACTTATCGTTGATTTTGCACAGCATTAAAACAAAGAGGAGATGTTCTTTTGAAAAACACAGCGACCGGGCCCGTTTATACTTTTAAAATTTGTGCGGTTCGCGCGCGTCGGCGGCAGAGAAAAACGAAGAATTACGGAAAACAGCGGAAAAACAATGGGAAAGCAATCGAAAATCAAAATAAAGAGTTGCAGTCTGAAGGTTTTTCGGTTTTTCAAAATGAGCGAACTTATTTATAGACACGGGATACTATTGATAATTAATCTTTGTTTTTTATAATATTTTATGCGATAACAATTGCAAATCAATTTTTTAAATTATAAAAATCGAAGATCAAAACAAATGAATTATTTTTTGAATTCAAAAGTGAATTCTAAATGAAACAGGAAGGTCATTATATGTCAAAAAATAAATCCAAAAATACAGCGAAATCCGTTAAAAAAGATATCAAGAAAACGGATTCCGAAATTAAAAAATTGAATGCGAAAATCAAAGCCCTGAAAAACAAAAACGCGAAATTGAAAAAATCACTTAAATAATTTTCTTATCAATGATTATGCCGGATGGAATTGTTTGTTCCGTTCGGCATAATTTTCTAAAAAATGTAAAAAAATGAAATTGTAAAAACGATATGAATCCGATTACTCGAATTCAATCGTTCCCGGCGGTTTGGGCGTCACGTCGTAAACAACGCGGACGGCATCGGGAATTTCGGTCGTAATTCTTTCCTGAATTTTCTTTAAAATCGGATACGGAACTTCCAGAGGCTCGGCCGTAATCGCGTTGTCGGAATTCACGATTCGAACGGCGATAATCCAGCCGTAAACGCGCTTTTCCTCTTTTTGACCTGTGCCTTTACCAATGACGGCGGCAAGCGCCTGCCAGGGTTTGAGAATTTCCATGACTTCTTCTTCGACAATTGCGTTTGCTTCACGGGCGACGGCAACTTTTTCGCGCGTTGCTTCACCGCAGGCGCGAACGGAAAGTCCGGGGCCGGGGAACGGCATTCTTTCGGAAAGCGCAACGGCAAGGCCGAGCGCGCGGCCGACTTCGCGGACATCGTCTTTGTATAAGTAGTAAAGCGGCTCGATGACGCCTTTAAATTCCATTTTCTCGGGCATGCCGCCGACATTGTGATGCGCTTTGATGCCTTTTTCAGATTCCAGAACGTCGGGATAAATTGTTCCCTGAATCAGGTAATCGGCGTTGATCTTTTTTGCTTCTTCCTCAAAAACGCGGATGAAAGTTTCACCGACAGCTTTTCTTTTGAGTTCGGGATCTTCAATTCCTTTGACGGCTTCAAAAAAGCGGTCGCTGGCATCAATCACCTGAAGATTCATATGCGAAAACGCAGCTTTCACTTGTTCCGGTTCACCTTTTCTCATAAAACCAGTGTCAATGAAGAGCGGATAAAGTCTGTCGCCAATCGCACGGTAAGCCAATTCTGCGCAGACAGAACTGTCAACGCCGCCGGAAAGGGCAATTAAGGCCGTCCCGTTCACTTGGCTTTTGATTTTTTCAATTTCGATATCAATAAATTCCTGAACGTTTTCCATTCTCAAAAACTCCTTAAATCTCTAAATTATCCTCAAAATGATTGTAATCTTTTAAAAAACCTGTCTTTCAAAAAGTCTGCTCAAACCTTAATTTGATAAAAAAATTCTGCTTCAAATTAAATTGTGATTCAAATATGCTTGTAATTGACATGTTTTGTAATTATTATGCTTTGTAATTGATGTGTTTTGTAATTATTATGCTTTGTAGTTATAATCGTATCAAAAAGCTATTATATGAACGTTTTTGTAAATGTTTTATCGTTACATACTTTTAATAAAAAACTTTTCATACATTTTGGAAATATTTAAAAACATTCATCTGTCAAACGTTTTTTCTTTTATTTATGAACACCTTTGATCTTTTAGCTGCCGTGACATTTGTCAAAATAATTCTTTTTTCCGCCGTTTTATTCATCGCCGCTGTTCAGGATTTTCGAACACAAACGGTTTCCGACAATTTATGGCTGACTGCTTCTTTTTTGCTGATGCCGATAATCATTCTTGAAATATCAGCTGCCGGCATTTCTCATTTCGCGGACGTCGTTTTTTCATTTATTTTCTTTTTCTTCTTTTCCGCCATTTGTTTTTCTCTTCGGATTTTCGGCGGCGCGGACTGCAAAGCTTTTCTTTTGATTGCCGCCGGCTTTCCGATCCCGATCGTTTCCGCGGTTCAGAATTTTCAAAGCACAGGGTATTTCAGTCTTTTTGATCTTTTTGACCTTTTTCTTTCTTTCCCGTTTGCCGTTTTATTCAATTCCTTATTACTCTCACTCATTTTTATTCTCGTTTTTTTCTTCAAACCGGATAAACAATTTTGTTCCGCCGGCGGTTTCAATACAAAAAATAACTCTCGGCAATCTTTGTTTCAAAAAATGTTTGAATTGCGTTTTCCCTTTCTGCCGTCAATTGCAGGCGGTTTTTTCCTTTCCGTTTTCCTTCGGGTTTGCGGCGGAGAATCGCCGTGTTCTATTTATTTCATTTTCTTCTGAATTTTTATATATCTTCAAACAAATTTAAAAATACAAAAAAATAACATAACAAATAACAAAAAAACAACAAAAACAAAAAAACAACAAAAACAAAAAAACAACAAAAACAAAAAAACAACAAAAACAAAAAAACAACAAAAACAAAAAAATAGCAAAATTATTGAAAACAACTCAAAATTAAAAAACAAATTTACTCAAAAAAAAGGTGTTATTTATGGATGAAAACAAAGTCAGAAGCCGTCTTGAACTGCGCCCGGTTGAAATGGGTCATCTGGACCAATTCAATGAGCTGCTGCGCTATGTTTTTCAGGTGACGAACCAGGAAATCCGGCGAAGCGGCTACAAAGAAGGCGAACTTCTCCGTTCCAAACGCCCCGTTCTCCGCGAATCTGAAGTGATCGGCTGGTTTGACGGCGACAAACTTGTCTCTTCCGTCTCAATTTACCCGCGGCAGGCCAACATCCACGGCCGAATTTATGAAATGGCCGGCTTAACGGGCGTCGGTACATATCCCGAGTACGCCAATTTAGGACTCATGAGCGATTTGATCAAAACGGCGCTCATCAAAATGCGCGAATCTGGGCAGTGGATTTCTTACCTTTATCCTTACTCTATTCCGTATTACCGCAAAAAAGGATGGGAAATCATCACCGAAATGATTTCTTACACCGTCAAAGACACGCAGCTTCCCAAACACGTTGATGCGCCCGGCTTTGTCGAACGCCTGCCGGTCGATGATTCCGATGTCATTTCTGTTTATGACAAATTTTCGCGCAAAAATCACGGCGCAATGATTCGAAGTCCGATTGCGTGGGAAGAGTACTGGCGCTGGGAAAATGAAGAAGAAAGAACAGCCGCTGTTTATTATAACGTTCTGGAAGAGCCGGCGGGACTTCTTTTCTATTGGGTGGCCGACGACATTTTCCACATCAAAGAGATGGTTTATCTGAACCAAGAAGCGCGTTACGGCCTTTGGAATTTCATTTCCGCGCATTTTTCAATGGTGAACGAGGTCCGCGGAAACATTTACAAAAACGAACCGATCGCTTTTCTTTTGGAAGACAGTATGATTCCCGAAACGATTGAACCGTATTATATGGCCAGAATCGTTGATGTCCGCGCTTTCCTTGAAAACTACCCGTTTGACGGCACGACAAGTCCTTTCCATTTCATCGTTGAAGATCCGATTGCCGAATGGAACAGCGGGATTTTCAGCGTTTCGTGGGATGAGAACGGCAAAATTAAAATTTCAAATGAGCCGGCCGGCAAACCCGTTCAATTAAATATTCAAACGCTGACAGCGCTTTTGATGAGTTACAGAAATCCGTATTATTTTAATGAGATCGAACGGTTGGAAACGGATGCCGAAACGCTGAAAGTGCTGGACCGAATCATTCCCGACCGGCGGCCGTATTTTTCAGACTATTTTTGAAAAAAAATTTTGTTCGCTTCGCTCACAAAATTTCAAAGGCGGGAGGAGGGCGGTGTTTGCAGAAAAATTGCTTCGCAATTTTTTATGGCTTCGCCGTCGATTTCATCAGGTGTTTGCAGAAAAAATCGCTTCGCGATTTTTTTATGGCTTCGCCTTTTAAAACAGTTGCAAGGCACAACTTTATCGGGAAGTTCGAGTAAAAACAGTTGCAAGATGAAACTCTGCGGATCAGTTTCAAATAAAAACAGTCACAGAATGAAACTCAGCAGGACAGCTCAAAAAATAAAGCAACTATCGACCGATTTAATAAATTTTTAAAAAATGAAGAAGAGTTTTCAATTCCTTTTTTAAAAATGGAGCAACTCGCGCACGCGAAACGTTGCAAAACCAAAAAAAAGCCCGAGGGAAATTCCCTCAGGCTTTGGAGCTGTACAATTTCGGTAACGAAATTAACCGAAGAGTGCACCGAGACCGGCCATACCTTCTTCTTCGGAGTTGGCTTCAAAAATTCCTCACTGCGTTCGGAATTTTTCAAAGCGGGGGGAGGGAGGTGTTTATGAAAAAATCGCTTCGCGATTTTTTACGGCTTCGCCTATTAAAACAGTCACGGAACAGAACTCAGCAATCAGTTTCGAATAAAAACAGTCGCAGAACGAAACTCAGCAGGGCATCTCAAAAATGGAACAGTTGTGCGCAAAGCGCCGCAAAACCAAAAAAAAAGCCCGAGGGAAATTCCCTCGGGCTTTGGAGCTGTACAATTTCGGTAAAGAAATTAACCGAAGAGGGCACCGAGACCGGCCATACCTTCTTCTTCGGAGTTGTCTTCTTCCTCGGGCTCGGGTTCTGCGGCTGCTGCGGGTGCGTCTGCTGCTGCGGCGGGTGCTGCTGCGGCGGGTGCTGCGAATGCTGCTTTTGCGATTGCTTCTTCGATGTCAACGCCGTCGAGTGCTGAGATGAGTGCTTTGACACGTGCATCGTCAACTTCTGCGCCTGCTGCTGTAAGGACTGCTTTGACTGCGTCTTCTGTGATTTCTTTTCCGCTCTTGTAGATTAAAAGTGCTGCGTAGATGTACTGCATTTTATTTCACCTATTGATTTTATTTCTTAAATTTAATGTTGTTTAATAGTCGTTATTAATTTATAATTCGAAATTGCTTGCTTTGGCAACAGATGTTGCTTCTGCATTGGCTTTGCCGATTAATTTGTCCATCACTTCAGGCTCAAAGATAACGGCTTCAACGCCCAGGTTAACGGCTTCAGTGTGTGCCTTCTGGAGGAGAACCTCAATGTTTTCTTTGGTCGGGATGGCTGCGTTTACGGACAAGTTGAATGCTTCCTGAGCTGCTGTGACAAACTTGTTGAACATTTCAGTTTCGTCAACGTGCAGGACGTCCGGAAGATAGATTGTTCCGTCTTCGTAAACGGCTCTCAAAATTAAACCGACTTCCATCGGGAAAATTTCCAACTTGACTAATGCGGTTGCCAATTTCTGGGAAACTTTTTCGCCGGCTTTGCAGACGACTTTTGTTTCTTTAATGGCGATTTTACCGCCGTCAACGGCTGTCGGAATGCCGGCGCCCTGGAACTCACTGAGCATCGGACCCGGCGGGTAGTTTGTCGGACCTTTGTTGACAGTGATGTCGAAAGGTGCGATTGCGCCTGCCTTAATGGGAGCCGGTGTCTTGGTCTGTGCCAGCATTTTGTATAATTTGAACGGGTTGTCGTTTGTGAAAATCAAAGCGGTCTGCCCTTCAATGTATTGAACCATGTCAGGAACACTGCCGTCACATTCTTTGAGCGCTCTTTCGTTCAAAGTGTTACGTGTGACTTTCAAAACAGCTGATTCTCTTAAGTTGCGTCTCATCTTCTGAATCTGGTCGGCGGAGATGCCTTCAAAGCTGACAACACCAAAAATGCTGTACTCCTTGACGAGATCTTTGAGTTCTGCAACTTCATCCATTTTCCACTGCGGGATATGTTCTGCGCCTCGAGTTTCTGCCATATCACATCACCCTCTCGGATTTTCCCATTGTCGTTGTGACATAAATGGATTTAATGTTCTGCTTTCCTTTGACGAGTGCGCGTTCAACACGGGAAATGACGGTTTCAATGTTCTGAGCCAGCTGTTCTGCCGGCATGTCGCGGCGGCCGACAGAGACGTGGAACGTCATCTTGTCTTTCGATCTGACACGAACGGCGCTTTGTTTTGCCTGAATCATTTCACCAATGCTTTTTCCGGGAAGGAGCGGCACCGGCATTTTGCCTCTCGGACCGAGAACGGTACCGATGGTTTTACCGATGGTTGCCATGAACTGGGTTTCCGCAATGAAGAAGTCACAATCGTCAGCAACGGCTTTCGCGCGTGCCTTGTCGTCCTTCATTTCCTGGATATCCGCATCGTCAAAAACGTATGCTGCCCCTGCCTGCTTAGCCTGCATCGCAACTTCACCTTTTGCAAAAACACCGATCTTCAATTCTTTTCCGAGACCGTTCGGGAGAACGATTTCTTCGTCAACCCTATTTTTGGGCTGATTGAGATCAAGGTTTTTAAGGTTGATCGCAATGTCAACGCTTTCTGAGAATTTGCGCTGGGGCGATTCCTCTAATAATTTCTTTACGAGTTCTTCGATAGCTGCATCTGCCATTTTAAGGCCTCCCCGTAGTCCCGCAATCAAACCGCCGAAAAAAGAAGCACCCGAAAAATTTCGGCTGCGCGGCGTTTTAACTTGCGTCAGTCAATTTTGACTTTCTACGGTTGATTAGATGTTTTAAATGCAAAAGCTGTTTTCAGAGAAGTTGAACGAACGAGTCGAAAAACATCTCGAAAGGCGCTTTCTATAAATGTGAAAAAAGAACGGTAATATTACCATTCTTCATTGTTGAGAATTTCGTCGTACTGGCCGGCATCCACTGCCTTCTGGAAGTCTCTGACGTCCATGCCTTCGACGGTAATGCCCATAGAAACACCGACGCCGGTGACTTCTTTAACGGCTGCTTTTAAGTCGTATGAAAGGATATCGTCCTTTTTCATGCGTGCGACTTTGGCGGCCTGCTGGACAGTAATGTTTCCGACTTTCTCGGTGTTGGGTTTTCCGGAACCTTTCTGAACGCCTGCTTCCTGAAGAAGGAGAGAGGACGTGGGCGGTGTTCCGACTGTAATTGTAACGCTTTTGTCGTCGGCCACAACCACCGTCACCGGAACCTGCATGCCGTTAAAGTCTTTTGTTTTTTCATTGATTTGATCAATAACGTCTTTAATGTTGACACCGAGAGGACCCAATGCCGGACCGAGCGGCGGACCGGGAGTGGCTTTTCCTCCGGGGACCAATGCTTCTACTGAACTTGCCATTAAAATCACCGTGGATGTAATAAATAAATTTAATTTTGGATTGATAATTCAGATAAATGAATAGAGTTTATTCTGAAAGAGATTCTAATAAATCGGATTCTTTGATTTAAAGCTTTCTCATGAAATTCAAGAACTTCTCACGAAATTCGAAATTTCATGAAACATAAAATTTCATGAAACGGAAATTCCGCGAACGGAAAATTTACTGAAACGAGAAATTCCACGAACGGGAAATTTCACGAAACAGGAAATTTTCATGAAACAGGAAAATCCGCGAACGGAAAATTTGCTGAAACAAAATATTTCACGAAATATGAAATTTGCCGGAAAACACCGTTTGAAAATAATGAAAAAAGTAAATCGGCAAACAGCCGCTTCGGACTGTCTGCGTTTGAATTTATTCTTCTTCCTTCTTCAAAACACGAACAGTGTCGCCCCGAATTGTAATCGGGATTGGAACCACGGCGTCGAATAACTCCACCGTAATTTCATCATGCTGTCCCGTACCGATACGCTTGACTTTGGCTTTTTCGCCCTTGAACGGGCCGGATGTGATTTCGATAATCGAGCCTTCGGTAATGCCGACAGAGATGGGTTTTGGTTTCAAAAAGTGTTCGATTTCGCCGATTGTGGTCGGGCTTTTCAGCATGGATTTGGCATGCGGAACCGCCTGAATCAAACTGTCAACGATATCGGAACGCGGGGTTTCGACAAAGACGTAACCCTTCAGCTCTTCGGGAGCAAGAACGGCTCGAACGTCCAAATGCTCTTTCTTAGCCACCAATGCCATCGACTTGGCAACGGATTTTTCCTGATTGACTGTCGTTTTTACAATGTAAATATTGACATCGTCATTGTTTTCTTCTTCAAACATTATTATAACCTTATATTATGACTGTTATGACTTTATGTTCGGACCGGAATGAAATATTCCGGAACAATGTCCATCAAGACATAAAAGACAAAGCCCATAACACCGATTGCAAGAATACCGAGCGCTGCAACTTTTGCGATTGTCATGAATTCTTTGCGCGAGGGTTTGCGGGCCAACTTTAAAATTCTTAAATAAGAGCGAAGTGTCGGCCCGATGTTTGCAATGCCGTCCTTCACTTTATCTGCCGTGTTGTTTTCTGCCAAATTTTCACATCCGAATTGCTTCGACTGAAGCGGATAATTGTAAATTGTCTGAATTAAAAATTTTTCGAATCTAACAGATAACCGAAAAATCAAAAACTCAAAAAAGACAGCGATTCTAAGACATTCATTCTTAATATACTTTGTCCTTTTTTAAATTCAAAAACGAAATGAAAATAATCATTTCAAACTTTTTAAAAAACGAAGACGATTTTACAAAAATATTGAAAAAACGTCCGGCTCGCGCGGGCAGCACAGATACATGCAAAACGAAACAAAACAAAAACAAAAACGAACAAAAACAACAAAACGAGAAAATAAAAGCAAAACCAAAAACAACAAAACAAAAACAAAGATAAAAACAAAAAAAGAAAAGAATTGATTTGCCGAGATTACTCGACAAAGTCAATGCCGTATTTTGCGGTAATGAATGTACCGCTGCCCTGGCCGTAAATCTGAGAGGATTTAACGCCGGTCACGATAATCATTGTACGAATCTTGTTCTCCAGTTTCGGATCGATTCTGGCACCCCAAATGAGGCGGGCGCCGGAGTCAATGCGGTTGTGAACTTCCTGAACGACGGATTGTGCTTCTTCAATCGTCATGTCCGGGCCGCCGATAACGTTAACGAGCGCGGATGTCGCGTCGGAAATGTCGACGTCCAAAAGCGGGCTTCTGAGTGCTTTTTGGATGGATTCGACCGCTTTGTTTTCGCCGGATGCTTCGCCGAGACCGATCATGGCAACGCCGCCGTTCTGCATAATGGTGCGGATATCGGCAAAGTCGACGTTCACAAGACCGTCTTCGGTGATGGATTCGGTGATGCCTTTAACGGCGCGCATCAAAACTTCGTCACAAACTTTAAAAGCGGCCTGGAGCGGAAGTTTCGGAACCATTTCAATCAATTTGTCGTTCGGGATAACGATAACGGTGTCAGCGACATCGCGGAGTCTTTCAAGACCTGCTTCCGCGTTTGTTCTTCTGACAATACCTTCAACGCCGAACGGCAAGGTCACAACAGCAATTGTGAGTGCGCCTGCCGCGCGTGCGGCTTCGGCGACAACGGGCGCGGAGCCGGTACCTGTACCGCCGCCGAGACCGGTTGTAATGAAAACCATGTCGGCGCCTTCAACAGCGTGGCGAATGTCATCGACATTTTCGATGGCCGCGTCTTCGCCGACTTGCGGGAGACTGCCTGCGCCGAGGCCGCGTGTCTTCTTTTTGCCGATAAGGATTTTCTTGTTGGTGCCGATCTTTAAAAGGTGCTGAGCGTCCGTGTTGACGGCATAGAGCTCGGCGCCGGAAATGCCTTCTTCAAGCATTCTCTGGATACTGTTGGAACCGCCGCCGCCGCAGCCGATAACTTTAATATTTGTCTTTAAGCCTTCCAAAAAAGCGCGCAGTTCTTCGTCCACTTCTTCGCCCTGGAGATTGACGTTGGGAGAATAACGGGGCGCTTCACCGCGGTCTTCGCGGGCGCTTCTGGCTAATGCTTCTTCTACGATGGATTTCATGTGTGAACCTCTGTGTTGTATCAAAAAACGGAGTCGATTTCGTGTGACGCTTCCGAATCCGCATGTAAAAGATGAAATGATGAACAAAAATATCAAATCATTAAATCATAAATGGAATCAATAAGTTTCTGAAATATTTAATAATTCCTATAAGATGAAGAATTTATTAAACACTAAAAATTTAAAAAAGTTATCGTCACACAAAAGAAACGGCTCCCGAAGTTTCAAGAGTTTTAAGAATTTTGAGAGTTTTAAGAGATTTACAAACCGAACCGTCAATTTGAATTTTAAAAACGAAATCTGTGTTTGATTTTTAAAAAAATGATGCAGATCGCGCGCGAGGCACACTCGGGAAAGAGAAAACAAAGAAAAAAGAGAAAACAGAAAAAAGAAAAAATGAAATCCGGAAAAATCAATAGAACATATTTTCCGGAACGGGCAATTCTTCCTTTTTCTTGGATTCCATAATTTTATGAATCGCGTCAATAAAGTCCGCTTTTTCAACAGATGTTTTTTCGCCGCGGACGGCAAACATGCCGGCTTCGGTGACAACGGCCTTGATGTCGGCGCCGCTGGTGCCTTCCGTCATCTTGGCAAGTTCTTTAAAGTCCACTTCATCGGAAATCGTCATTTTGCCGGAGTGAATCTTAAAGATCGTCTCACGGCCGTCGGCATCGGGAAGCGGCACAAAGACCATACGGTCAAAGCGGCCGGGTCTCAGAATCGCCGGATCCAAAATGTCCAGGCGGTTGGTCGCGGCAATGATTTTCACATTTGAACGGCGGTTAAAACCGTCCATTTCCGCGAGAAGCTGCATGAGCGTTCTGTGAATTTCGCGGTCGGCGCTGGTTGTGTCATCCGTTCTGCGGGAAGCAATCGAATCCACTTCGTCGATAAAGATAATCGAAGGCGCTTTTTTCTGAGCCATTTCAAAAAGCTCGTGCACCATTTTCGCCCCGTCGCCGATGTATTTTTGAACCAGTTCGGAGCCGACGACGCGGATGAAAGTCGCATTCGTCTTGTTGGCGACCGCTTTTGCAATCATTGTTTTGCCGGTGCCGGGAGGGCCGTACAAAAGCGCGCCCTTCGGCGGATCAATGCCGATGCGTTCAAAAATTTCGGGTTTGATGAGCGGCAGCTCAACCACTTCACGGATTTCGCGAAGCTGGTCTCCGAGACCGCCGATTTGATCATAAGTAATTTCCGTCGATTCAATCAGCTCAAGCGCGGACACTTCCGGCTCTTCCAAGACCGGCAGAACTTCGGCAATCGAGAACGTCTGCTGATTGAGCGCGACATTCGTGCCGGGCGCAAGCTGCGCTTCGGTCAGGTCCGACGGCGCGCTGACCACCAGCTGCGGGCCGGCCGAGCTGCGGATGACAACATGATCGTGATCAATCATCTTCACAACCGTTCCCATCAAAAGCGGCGTCGTCTTCATACGATCCAATTCAATGCGCAGACGCTTGGTCTCCCGCTCGAAATGAATTTTATCGTATTCGACAGACTTCTTCTGAGATTCCAGCTGCTGAATAATGCCCTGAGAAATAATCACTTCCTCGCGCGTCACACGCAATTCTTTATGACTTTTGACAAGCTCGCTGCGCGTATCGTTCAGATTTTCTTTGGCTGCGGCAAGTTCATTTTTAGATTTCTCAAAAGATGTTTGAATTTCAGCTTTCTCTTCAAGAAGTTTATTGTAATCCGCCTGAAGCGCGTCATAAATTTCCTGGCTTTTTTCAACCTCTTCCAGAAGCTGTTTCTTTTCAACAGCGGCCGACTCTTTCAAAGTCTTGAGCTCTTCGAGTCTCTGCGCCGAAATTGTTTTCGTCCGCTTCAAAAGTGTCTCCGCTTTTTTCAGTTCCGCCGAAAGACGCTCAATTTCTGAATCAAGTTCGGATTCGGACATACCAATGCCGTCCGCATCAGACGCGCGCTTTTCCGGATTCGGGAAAACGGGCTTTCCTTTCGGTTTAACCATTTTTTCCATTTTTTAAACTCCTCTGTATTGCCGTGCATAACGCCGGCATCCGCGGCAGAATAATCACCGCTTTTCTGACAAGCTGTACTGTTTTTCAGATTGAATTAATAAGTTAAAATTCGCTGCATGAAAATATATACTTTTCTGAAATTACAAACCTATTAGAACTTATCGGAATGAATAAAATAAAAGCTGAATCGTAAAATCATCTTCGCTGTTTTTTAGAAATGAAATTCTCGATTGAGCCGATTTCATCCCGCGGACTTTTGGCAAACCAAAAATTTAAAATGAATTGAATTTTACTTACTCATACCTAAAAAAAATACGTACAATTAATCTGTAGACAAATTAAAAAAGGACGGAGAATCCGATGGAATCTTATGAATGTGAAATTTGCGGCAAAAAAACGAAATTTCCGACGACAGCCGTAAAAGTTGAAGGCGCCGAGTTTAAAGCTTGTTCGGAATGTACAAAATTGGGAACGGTTATTGAAAAAAGACCGCCCAATCAAATCGGAAAAGCTTACGGAACGCCTGCGCCCAGCCGTTACGCGCCGCAGAGCGGTTACGGAAACGCCCCGAAGGCCAAGCCGAAAAATTATTTTGCCGGTCTTGAAAACGAACTGGTCGAGGATTATGACGCCGTCATTAAAAAAGCGCGTGAAGCCAAAGGCCTCAGTCAGGAAGATCTGGCGCTGAAAATCAAAGAAAAAGCGTCTCTGATTAAGAAAATCGAGCGCAAAGAAATCCACCCCGAAGAATCCGTGATGAAAAAGCTTGAAAAAGAACTGAACATCAAATTGACGGAATCATTAGAAACCGGTGAGACGTTCCAAAAAGGCAGCTCAAACGGCGCCACCTTGGGAGACATCGCCTTTGTGAAAAGAAAATAAGCCGAAAACTTATTTTCCTTTTTTTATTTTCTGAAAAACAAACCTGAATTTTATTTATTTTTAAGAAATTCTGCAGCTTGCGCGCGGGCGCAAGCGATGCAAATTGACATTACTTTTGATTACTTTTTCTTGCCGTGTTTTGATTATTTCTTTTTGCCGCGTTTGATTACTTCTTTTTGCCGAGCTGCTCGGACTTTTCGGCGCTTGCAATCACAGCGTCCATGAATGCGGCGCGAACAGCTTTGTGTTCCAAAACGGCAACACCTTCGATTGTTGTGCCGCCCGGAGAACAAACCATGTCTTTGAGTTCGCCCGGATGCTGTCCGGTTTCAATGACCATGGCCGCGGCACCGAGAACGGTCTGCGCCGCCAGTGTCTGCGCCGTCTTGCGGTCAAGGCCTGCAAAGACACCGCCGTCAGCCATCGCTTCGATAATTTGGAAAACGTAAGCCGGACCGCTGCCGGAAAGGCCGGTCACGGCGTTGAGCAGGCTTTCGGGCGTTTCCATGGCAACGCCGACAGCCGAAAAGATTTCCATGGCAAGCGCCGCATCTTCATCCGTCGCGTTTGTGCCGCGGCTGATCCCGGTCGCGCTTTGAAGGACGGTCGCGCAGATGTTGGGCATGACACGAATCACGCGGGGTTTGATGCCGACCATCTTTTCAAGCGTTTCAATCGTAACGCCTGCCGCAATTGAAATGAAAAGCTTGTTGTCTGTGTCGCCGGCTGTTGAAAGCGCGTCTTCAATGTCTTTGGGCTTGACGGCAATCAGCAAAATGTCGGAACGCTGAACAACATCCGCGTTGTCGTCCGTCACGTAAATGCCGAATTCCTTGCGGGCCGCTTCGGCCGCGGGCGCCCAGCGTTCGCCGGCAGAAATATTTTCAGGCGCGATGCCGGATTTCAAAAGTCCTTTAATGATTGCAGATGCCATCTTGCCGGCACCTAAAAAACCGATTTTTTTCTCATTGAGCGTCATGATTTGTCTCTTTTTCTTTCTTTTTGATAATATGAATAAATTGAATAAATGGAATTGAATGGATGGAATTAAATGATGGAATTGAATGAATTGAATGATGGAATTGAATGAATTGAATGATGGAATTGAATGAATTGAATGATGGAATTGAATGAATTGAATGAATTAAACAGTCGAATTAATCTAAAACCGCCAAATTCTCTTTTCGAATCACATTGTCATAATCTTTGCGTCCGAGAACGCCTTCGATTTCATCGGTGCGGAGGCCTTTGATTTTCTGAATGTCTTCCGCATTGTAATCCGTAATGCCTTTTGCAAAAACAGCGCCGCCGCATTCGATGTCAATCACATCGCCGCGCTCAAAATCGCCCGTCACTGCAACGATTCCTTTCGGCAGCAGTCCGCTTGTTTTCATCAAAGCATCCATCGCGCCGCGGTCCACCGTAACAGTGCCCGAAGATTTGGACAAAAGAACCCAGCGGTTTCTGTTATTGGAAACATTGCCGTTTCCGGCGTAAAACAAAGTGCCGATTTCTTCGCCCGAAACCGCTCTTTGAATGACGTTTTCGACTTGGCTGTTGGCAATAATCATATGGCATCCGGATTTTTCCGCGATTTTTGCCGCGGTGATTTTCGTTCGCATACCGCCGACCCCTTTCGAACTCGTCGGATCCCCGCCGTACTTTTCAATTTCGGGCGTGATTTTTTCAACAAACGGAATCAATTCGGCATCCTCATGCAGCTTCGGGTTTTTATCGTAAAGCCCGTCAATGTCCGAAAGCAAGATCAGCAGATCCGCTTCAATTTTGCTGGCAACCATCGCCGATAAGCGGTCGTTGTCGCCGAAAACCGCATCCACCTCATTCGTGCAGGTGCTGTCGTTTTCATTGACAATCGGAACGACGCCGTATTCAAGAAGTGTTCCGATACTGTTCCGAAGATTCAGATATTTGACGCGGTCGGAATAAAAGTCATAGGAAAGCAGAATCTGCGCCGATGTCAGACCGTATTTGTGAAAAGCTTCGCTCCAGTAACGCATGAGTTCACCCTGGCCGACAGCGGATGCTGCCTGACGGATCGGAAACTCGCGCGGCTTTGTCGGAATGCCGAGAATATTCAAGCCCACCGCAATCGCGCCGGAAGTGACGACAATCACTTCTTTTTCTTCTTTTAAAAGCGCCGCAATCTGCGCGGCGACACTTTCCAAAAAAGCCGTGTTGACGGCGGAATTTTCCGGCATGACGGAAGTTGTCCCGATTTTAATGACAATGCGGGAGACATCCTTAAACAGCGTTTTCCGGTCTTTTGCCTCTTTTGCGCCTTTGGCCTCTTTTGCGCCTTTTGCCTCTTTTATGTCTTTTGCATCTTTTGCTTTATTCTGCATAACAATTTCCTTTTTCGCATTTGTGCAGTCATTTTTGCATTACTGTAATCTGCAGTACTTTTCCTGCGTCTTTTCATGCTTGTAAGACTTTGCGCCGTCGCCGGCGTAATCTTTGACCACGTGGCCGCTGCCGGAGAGAATGTATTTGTAAATCATCAGCCCTTCCATGCCGACAGGTCCGCGGGAATGGATTTTGTTGGTACTGATGCCGACTTCCGCGCCTTTGCCGTAACGAAAACCGTCGGCAAACCGGGAAGACGCGTTAATCATAACGCTTGACGAGTCCACGAGTCCTGCGAACTTATCGATTTCTTTTGGATCGGTTGAAAGAATCACATCGGTGTGGTGAGAGCCGTGCTTATTGATATGCGCGATGGCTTCGTCAACGGAGCTCACGATTTTAATGGAGAGAATCAAATCATTGTATTCGGTGTCCCAGTCTTCATCTGTTGCTTTCTTCAAATTTGAAATTCCGGCATTTTCCGCGATTTTGTAAGAAGCGTCATCAAAACGGAGCTCAACCCCGTTTTCCTGATAAATGCGCGACATTTCGGGAAGGAATTTTTCGGCGATTTTATCATTGACCAAAAGCGTTTCAATCGCATTGCAGGCGGCAGGATATTGGATTTTGGAGTCCAGGCAGACTGTGTATGCGGTGTCCAAGTCGGCCGACTCGGCAGCGTAGGCGTGACAGATGCCGCTCGTGTGGCCGAGAACGGAAATGCGTGTGTTGTCCTGAATGTATTTGACGAATTCGTTGGAGCCGCGGGGAATGAGCAGATCGATGTATTGATCCAATTTCAGCATCTCGGCAACGTCTTCACGGCTTTCGGCAAGCTGGAAAGCATCGACGGGAATGTCGCCCGCATCTGCCATGGCTTCGACAAGAACATCGAAAAGCACACGGTTGGAATTCTTGGCTTCGCTGCCGCCTTTAAAGATTGTCGCGTTGCCGCTCTTTAAACAAAGCGACATGACTTGGGGAACAACATCGGGGCGCGCTTCAAAAATCACGCCGATGACGCCGATCGGGCAGCTGACCTGATAAAGCGTCAGGCCGTCGTCCAAAAGAAGCGTTGAAAGTGTTTTGCCGACCGGATCTTCCAGTTTGGCGACATCGCGGATGCCTGAGACCATGTCTTTGAATTTGGCGTCGCTTAATTTCAAACGATCGTAAAGCGCCGTTGACATCGCGCCTTTCTCAATCATTTCTTCGGCGGCGTCCAAATCTTTCCGGTTCGCGTCAAAAATGCGCTGTTTGTTCTGCTCAAGCGCTTTTGCCATCGATTCAAGCGCGCGGTCTTTGCTTAAAGTTGAAACGTTTGCCAAAAGAACGGAAGCGGCCTTTGCTTTTGAAGCTTTTTCCTGCATGTTGTTTTCCGTGGTCATTTTCAAGTCACCGAAATATTAAGTTCAAATATGCGTAAAAGAATTCAATGACGATAAATATACCTTTTGATTTCACATTGGTTTCACATTGATATCGAATTGATTTTGCATTGATTTCACATTGATTTTCGAATTGATTTCACAGTCGGATAAAAATTTAAAACGGAAAAACATTTTGAAATTATTTAAACCGACATTTTTAAATTTTAATTCATTATAGATTCGGCGTAAAAATCATACAATTGGATTTAATTTACATCGGTTTTTAAAAAATAATTGTAATAATATATCAAAAAAGGATGCAAAATACGCAAAAATAACGAAATAAATATAATGATTGAATTAAAATTGTCATGATAAATAAGAAATTATAATGACAGATAATTCAAAAAAACAGAAAAAGTTTAAATTTCAATTCGTCTATCGTATTATAGCACAAATAGAATGTGTGTCTTTGAAATTTCAAAATACGAACCACCATTTTGGAAATGGGGAAAAAACGAAATATGAAGGTATAAAAAAACGGCAACGGAGACTAAAAAACTTCAAAACTTAAAAACTTAAAAACTTCTGTAAGGGTAAAAATCAGACAGCCACAAAGGGATCAGGGTAAAAAACGGCTCGGTCCGAAAAACAAAAACGAGAATAAGTGTGGTGTTTTGGTACAATAACAGTTTAATTACACATGGTGGAAAAATGAAATCTTTCGCTTTAATTCGGGCAGATGACCCTGATAAGGTCAAAATTGCGCTACACGATTTAGAAACATACGGTCACATGCAGTTCAGCGAGAATCCGAAAAATATCGCGACAAAGTATGCGGACCAAATCTTAACAAGTGTTATGAGCGTCACGCTGAAAACAGAATGCTGTTCGGCATCACTTGTCAGATTAGAAACTCCTCCGGGAGCGGCAATCAGCAATTTGAAAAAAATTCACCCGCCGGCGCACATCATTATCATCAGCCCGCGTCATGACCAGATTTACGAAGAACTGGCTTCCAACTACGATAATTTCCCGGACTTTGACCGGAAATTTACAAACGCTCCGAAAGAGAGAAAAGCAGAATAAAATCAATTACATTCAGATATCTGAATTATTGATTATTTTTTTAACGAACAGATAAATCTCTTTAAATTCGATGTTGGATGCACAAATACAATTATACTTAAAATGATAAGACTTTTGAGTATATCTGTATTTTTTAGATTATTTCAACGATAAAAGAAAAAGCAAGAGGCATTAAATATCACTGCCGTCTTTAAGGCGCCAAACAAAATCGCCGTCCTGAAGATATTTTTCAACCATTTTCTTTTCTTCAAACACTTTAAGCCGCGGCAGAACCAGAGCCGGAGCATGGCCCGTTGCGTGGCAGAGATCAGCTGCATTCATATCTTCTTTGAGCAGGCGGAACAGAATATCCAAATCAACTTTGTCTTCCGACAGCTGCGTCGCATAATGAACAAAAGAGCGCATCAAATGATTCTGCCGGATGGAAATATCTTCCTGCATACGAGAAAGCTCTTCCTGCTCATCCCATAAATCCGCCAAATCGTCGCGAACGTCAAAAATTTTAGACAAAAAGAATCCTTCGCGGCTTTTGAGGTTTCCTGAACCGGAGTTCATGGATTCCGAATCATTCAAATTTTGACCGCCCGAATCTTTTCGATCATTTGGACCGGCTTCGTTTGGACCGTTCGAGCCGTTCGGACTGTTCGGGCCGTGATCGGGAAAAATAAGTTCGGGCTCAATTTTTTTCTTGCTTTCGGATTCGTCGTAAACGGTATTGAGTTCCTCTTCGTAATATCGCTCAGTGTTTGCGTCAAAAAGCGTTTCGTCTTTTCCCGACGACAAATATTTGCCGTCCGCCCCGGAAAGCAAACCGACGTGACCGTACTCCGGATGATTCGGCCCGATGATTTCAATTTTAAAACCGCCTTCGGGCATATCCTTGTAAGAAGATGCCAAATGAATGACCGGCCCGGTCGGAAGCGTTCTGTTTTTCCCCCGCTTTTTGCGGCGGCCCGTCTTTTTCTGATCGGCGCCGAATGAAACGGAAAGCGAATAAACAGGCTCGTCCGGAATTTCCAATTTGATGTTATTGACGTGAACGGAATAAGAATAAGGCGAGACGGAAACTTCCAAATGCAGGCTTTTTGAAATGCTGTAATATTTGCGGCGCTGGTCGTCAACGCTGCTTTCAATCAAACCGGAACTTTCCAAAAGAGAAAGATGGCCGATAACGGCTTTCGGGGCAACGCCGAGGCGTGTCGAGATTTCACTGACAAAATAAGGACGGTCGGCAAGCAATCCCAAAATTTTGCGCCGATTCTCATTGCCTAAAATGTCTAAAAATTCCGACGGTTCCATGATTTCTCCCCACACCAGTATTTATTCTGCCGCTATTTACGGTTATCGGAATTGTTCACCGTATTTTTCACGGAAATCCGAGTCGCGCATCAAACAGCCTTTTCCCGCACGGTAAGCCGGATCGGCGCGGATTTTCTTCCAGGCGGCCGAGACCGCATTCGGCCCGGTTTTGACATTGCCGTACGGAATCGGAACACATGAGCACGGCAAAATATCGCCTTCGGGCGTGATGTGCATCCACTGCCGGCCGGCCATGCAGCCGAATTCATTGATGACAAGCGGTCCCGAAAACAATTTAGGACCCGCCGGATCGGCATTGCATTTTTCAACGAAATTTTTGAAAATTTCATGCTGCTCGGAGGTTAAAATATCGGTTGTATTGTCAATCCACCGGCCTGTCGGAACGATTTCATAAAACGAAAGTTCGTGAACGCCCAGCGTTTTTGCCAAATCATAAACGGCATCCAAATCATAAACATTATGCGGGGCAAGCACGACATACATATTTACCAAAAGACCTGCCGAAAGAGCGTTTTGAATGCCGGAAACGGCATTTTGAAAAACGCCCGGAACGCCGCGCATATAATCGTGCTTTTCTTCATACGGGCTGTCGATGCTGACGCTGACGGAATAAAGACCCGCGCCTTTAAGCGACTCGGCTTTCTCTTCGGTCAGCCCGACGCCGGAAGTAAACATACAGGCAATCGCCAGATCGGGATTGACATAAGAAATCAGATCTTCCAAACCGGCATAGCCGAGCGGTTCTCCGCCGTCAAAAATAATGTTTGTCGCGCCGGCGCGAATCGCCTGATCAACGGCATCTTTCGTCTCGTCCGGCGTTAATTTGGAATGATTGTTTTTGTTCGGCAGCGCGCAGTGCAGGCACCTGTTGGGGCATTCCTCCGTAATGGAGATGGTCACCTGCTCGGGCCGGTAACGCCCGACGGCGGCCGACATGCGGCTTTTGACCATCCGGCTGAAAGCAGGAGACGGAATCGGCGGCATCCATGTCGAATAAATCAGCGCGTTTCCGTAACGGTCAAAATAACTTGAAAAAGAGGAATCAGAGGCTTCGGAAAGTTCGGCGACGTATTTTTCATTGTCAAAGAAGGACATTTCCGAAGAAACCGTTTTTTTCAAAACAGGGGACAGAACGCCGCCGGCCGCCACTTTTGTAACGTCCGCGGCCGGTTCAATATCAACCCGAAAAACGGGGTTTTTGTAAATCGGATATTTCATTCTGCCACCCAAATCATTTGTTTTTGAAGAATCATTTGTTTTGAAAAATCATTTGTTTCTGAAAAGAACGCCTGCTTTCAATAAGGAAGAAGGTTTTTTCTGAAGCATGAGCGACAAAACGGAAAGGCCTTGGTTGACCGTGTTTCCTTTGATCAGGGAAGAAACGTCTTCGTCTTCAAAGACTTCGAACAATTCGTCGATTTCATCGTCTTCCATTTTGCGCAGCGCTTCGAGGCCGAGACGGCCGAAAACGTGTTCCGTGTAAAGAGAACTGCGCCAGTCGGAGCGGTATTTGGAAAGCGTGCGCGCGGAATAATCGCCTTTGGCAATCGCCATGGCACCGACTTTTCCGGCGATTTGGCCTGCATGCATCGCATAACCGATACCGGATTGTCCGGCAGCGCCGCCCGCAACCATGATGTTATCGGTATAAGTTTGTCCCGGAATTGTAACAATCGGATCGCCCGCGCTTTTGCGCTCGACAATCTCAAATTCGTCATCGGAAATGCCTTTTAAATCTTTAAAGCGGGCAATCCAGGAATCCGTAAAAGAAGAAATATCCTGCCCGAAATGGCGGACATAAACGCCGATGGCTGCCTCGTCTCCGCCGCGCGGCAGGTAAGTGGATTTCCAGCCGGGGGCGTGGCTTCCGACAAAATAGTCGGCGAAGTCCGCCTCGCCGATTCCGGGGGAGCGGATGGTTAATTCGGTTCCCCAGGCAATGTCTTCGGGATGCTTCATTGTCTGAAGCCCCGCCATCTGTGCGTTTTTGGACAAAATGCCGTCTGCGATAATGACGACTTTGGCTTTGACACGGTCGGTGACATCGGAATTTTCGGAAGATGTTTTTAAAACAACGCCTGAATCTTTGCGGTTCAGATTGACGACTTCGGTTCCTGTTTTGATTTCAACGCCGGCGGCAAGTGCTTTTTGCTCATAGAATCTGTCAAAAGCGCCTTTATCCAGCGCGTAGCCGGGCGTTTTGACTTTAATTTTGTGGCCGCTCGGAGAAATAATTTTCATGCCTTTGAGGTTGTGAACAACGTAAGAAGGATCCACTTTTTCGCCCGTGATATCCATCATGCCTTTGTAAACCGAGTTTGCCGGATGCGGGTCTTTTCCGATTTCTTCTTTCTTTTCAAGAAGCATCACTTTCGCGCCGCCGAGCGCGGCATAACGGGCAGCCATCAAACCGGCGGGAGATGCACCGATGACTGCGATATCTGTTTTGATTGCCATATAAATCGCCTCTGCCAAAAATATGAATATAAAAATTGAATGAAAAAATATGATTAAATGTATGATAAAATCGTTTTTACTGTTATTTATGCGTTTTTAATTTCGTGCTTTTTATTTATTCCGTTAAGCGCCGAAAAGAAGCGTTGTCAGCCCCGTGTATCCGTTTGTGTAAATCAGGAGAAGAACGTCAATAATCATGGCTGAAAACATAACGCCGCGGTAATTGGATCCTTCGACGAACAATTTTCCGCCGAGTTTGGGCTCGGGGTTTTTGATAAAACGAAGGCAGCGCCAGATCATCCAAACGCCGGAAACCAAAGCGGCGATGAAATAAAGCGGACCGAGTCCTGCCGTCCAGCCGATTGCAAGAGAGAGCAAAACGCCGGCAATCCAAATCACTAAAATGAATTTGGAAGTCATCGGAATGCCGTAAGTGACCGGAAGCGTCGGCGCGCCTTTCGCGCGGTCGCCTTCTACGTCGCGGCAGACGCCGGCAAGGGTAAAGCCCCAGTCGGTCATGCAAATCATCAATCCGAAGAGAAGGCCGGGCAGCGGAAGCAGATACGGGCTGACGGAAGGCAGGAGAATGCCTGCCGGATCAATGGCAAGCCAAATACCGACCGGAACCAAACCGTAAGCGATGCCGACGGGAATGAAACTGAACGGTGTGTTTCTTTTGAAATAAACAGTATACAGCGTGATAACGGCTGTTGCGAGTATCAGGATTGCAAATGCTTCGGGGTTTAAGTAAAGCGCGCAGGCAGCCGAAATAATTCCGAGAAGAAGCGCGTAAAGAAAAGCCGATTTCTGCGTGACTTCCTGAGACGGAAGCGGTCTGTCGGGCAGGTTGATTGCGTCAATATCAATGTCAATCACGTCGTTAAAAGTATAAGCGCTGGTAATCGCGCAGAATCCGCCGATGGTTGCCAAAACGAAAGGCAGGAATTCCGGAAGCGCGCCGGTTGCAAAGTAAGCGGCAAGAATCGCTGCGGCAGCCGGAAGCGTAATATCCATAAACATGATCGGCGGCCGAAGAAATGTGAAATAGGCCTTAAATTTACTCGTTATTGACAAAGTATCACCTGACCCGGCGCCCCGACGCCGGATTAATCCAATCCGTATTTTTATGTTTTTATGATGAGATGATGAACAGCATGAATGCGTGAAATCAAAAATATCAAAAACATCAAAATTTAAAATTTACATAAAGCGTGTAGAATGTAAACCAAAGTAACAACAGAATTATTTAAAAGTATTTGCCAACAATTGCGCAAATTCAAGACATTCAAAAAAAGAAAGAAAATAACAACAAACAGAAATGAGATTAATAATTAACAGAAATGAAAAACAGATGAGAAAATTATTCCTCATCCGATTATTCAACGTCTTCTGTGATGTCTTCTTCTTCTATTTGATTCACCGAAGTTTCAATTTTGCAGATTTTTCCCAATTCTTCAAAATAAGAATCGTCAAACGCATTCAACCGCTTTCCTTTGACGAACGTAAATTCCGCTTCGGGATTGTTTCGGATGAGCGCAATCGTATTTTCAATCGCCGTCTTTAATGAAAGCGCATTCGGCCGGTTTTGAACTTCCGCGTTGAACGGATAATTTTCTTCAAGCTCGGCGGGATAGGCACCGAACGGCGGCTTAAAGTAAAGAACATGATTGAAATCGGCGTCTTTGAGGCCGTATTGATTGTTTTTGCTGAATTTCTGCGGGCGGATCAAGACTTTTCCCGAAAGCGAAAAACGGTTTAAGCGCTTGGAATAGCGCAAAACTTCGGGGCGGCGGGCGGACTCGGCGCTGCACTCAAAGAACGTCGACTTAACGGCAGGGTCGCATTCTTCCAGCCATTCCGAATGATCGTAAAGCGCTGAGAGCGCGCTCACCATCTGCGGGTGAGAGTGGCAGCGCAGTTCGACCAGTTCAAGCAGCTTTCCGTCATGAATCGCCTGTTTGATCAAACGGATTTCTTCAAACGTGACATACAAATTGTGGCGCGCCAGCAGCTCTTCTTTGTTCGCCGCTTTTTTCAGGCTTTCCGCCGTGTTCTTGGAACAGACCGGGCAGGAGCAGGGCAGATATTTGAGGCGGTCCGACTGGTAGGTGCCGTTTACCGTGATGTAGCGGCCGCCTTTGGCGTAAAGCGCGTAGGCTGCCGAGTCGAACAGGTCACAGCCGAGTGCAACGGCGAGCGCGAACATCATCGGGTGGCCCGCGCCGAACAAGTGCACCGGAACCGTCGGGTCCAGATTCTTTTTCGCGGCGGCAACCACGTTGACCAAATCTTCGTAGCGATAGCTTTCCATCAGCGGAACGACCGCGCCGATCGGACAGACATCAAAATCGTGACCGGAAACAAATTCCGCGCTTTTTGCGCGCAAATCCAAATAGGTCGAGCCTTGAATCGGGCCGGCCAAAAGCATGTCGTCCCCGCGCTGTTTTTCAAGGCCGGCGGCAGCGTTCTCGGCCGCCTGCATTCTGCGCTCTTCAACCAATCGGCGCGCTTCGGCAAGCCGTTCATTTGTGATTTCAAGTTCTTCAGCCGCCTGAGAGTAGCGGACATCGGGCGCCGTCGGAATGTCCAAAGGAACACCGATGTCGGTTCCGATCGCCTGTTCAAAAGCAATGATTTCATGATTTTCGACATTGACATCGCCGTAAACCGAAAGCTGGAACGATCCAGAATCCGTCATGATCGGGCCGTCAAAGCCGATAAGTTCATGAAGGCCGTCTTTGAGCGCTTTTTCACGAAGCTCGGGCTTGCTGTAAATAATGTAAGAATTGGTAATGAGAATCTCGGCGCCGAAATCGCGCATTTCGGAAGGCTCGACAATCCGCAGATTCGGATTGATCACCGGCATGACCGTCGGCGTTTCAACAACGCCGTGGGGCGTTTTTAAGCGGCCGATTCTTCCGGCGGCATCTTTTTCAACAATTTCAAAAATATCAGACATTTTTTTCCTCTGAATTAAATCAATAATGAATCAATAAATAAACTCATAAATAAGTCATAAACAAACTCAATAAACAAACTCAATAAATAAACCATAAACAAACTCAATAAATAATCTTCAAATTTCACAATCAAATTAATCTTAAAGTCAATCAAATTAATAAATCAAATAAAAATGAATCGCCGGAATGAAAAATTTACAGTCCAATCAGAATCATTGATTCCAATCAGAATCACCATCCCCAATCAGAATTATTATTCCCGATCAGAACCATTATCCCGATCAAAACCACTGATCCAGTGTCGGCTGTTTTGTTTTTGTTTCAAACGCCGTGTTAATTTTCTGCCAGGCGGACGTGACGCGCTCTTCCGAGAAATCGCGTTTGGCGCATAAAAACTCGATCATTTTTTCTTTGTCGGGCTTTGTCCACTGAATTGTATAATCATCTGTTGTCGGCGGGTTTTGAAAGAAATCTTTGGCGGCGGCGTAGCGGTCAATTTGGTCTTCCAATCCTTTGGATTTTAAAATCGCTTCATAGCTGCCGTATTCTTTAATCAGCTTCAGCGCGGTTTTGGCGCCGACGCGGTCGATTCCTTTGTTAAAGTCTGTTCCGACGCAAAGCGCGAGATCGATAAACTGATCTTTTGTAATGCCGAGCCGCTCCAGATTTTTAAAAAGATCGACTTTTTCGGGCAAAACATCCACATAAACGCTTTTTCCGGGCAGTTTGCGTTTTCCGGAAACGGTCAGATTCCGAATGACGATTTTCGCGCCGAAAATGAATGCGTCGTAATCCTGTGACGAAACGAAATCAACGTCGCCTTTGTTTGCCATGTACGAAGCTTGTGCTTCGCCTTCAGACGGCGCTTCAACGACCGGAATTCCCATCATGGAAAGCAGCATTTTGGATTCTTCCACAACCTGCGGGTCAATCTTAACAGCGGCTTGGGAATATTTTAAAATGTCCGCCGTATCTCCGCGATCCATTGCGTCCGTCCATTTTTCATGAGCCGCTTCTCTGATTTCGCGCCTTTTGTCCAGCGTTTCCGCTTTCAGTTCCGGCGGAATGCCGTCAAAAACAAAAACCGGCTTAATCCCGTCTTCGACAAAACTTGCCGTCCGGTAAAGAACGCCGGAGAGATGAGACGTCGGATTCCCGTTCATGTCGGTCAGCGGCTTTCCGTCGCGCCCGCGAACGGTTGTAATAAATTGATAAATCACATTATAAGCGTCAAACGCAACAATCTTTCCTTTCAGATCCGCCCGGGAAATCTCTTCCCGTTCCAATAAATCACCGATGGCAACACCCATTTCAAATCAGCTCCCGAAGCGTGACCGCTCTTGATTTCATAACAAACAATCTGTCCGAATAAAAGCATTCCGTTCTATAAAAAGATTCACACGACTTCATAATCGGGTTTGACGGATTACAAAACCAAACATCCGTTTTTCAAAATCAATCAAATCCGAACGCCCGATAAAACCCGAAAAACAAAAAACAAAACAAAAAATAAAAATCAAGAAAATCAAGAAAAAGACGGCGTTCGTTTTTTTGCGAACTTTTAAAAAACGATGTTTGAAGATTATAATAAATCAAACCCCGCTCCAAAATTCAGATTTCGCGAGCGAAGCGAGTGAAATTGAAATTTGGAGAGGTTTTCAAACAAAAAATAAAATTTTGAAAAAATGGAACAGGATTTTAAATTTGAAAAAAAAGCGGTAAACGGATTTTCATTTCTTTTTCTTTTTGCATTAGAAACCTCTCTAATTTCCGATTCGTCTTCCGCTTCGCGTCAGCCGAATTCGGAAATTAGAGTCGGGTTTGATGGATTTCAAAACCAAACATCCATTTTTCAAAATCAAATAAATCCGAACGCCCGATAAAATCCGAAAAACAAAAAATAAAACAAAAAATCAAAAAATCAAGAAAAAGACGGCGTTCGATTTTTCACGAGCTTTTAAAAAACGATGTTTGAAGATTATAATAAATCAAACCCCGCTCCAAATTTCAGATTTCACGAGCGGAGCGAGCGAAATTGAAATTTGGAGAGGTTTTCAAATAAAAAATAAAATTTTGAAAAAAACATAACCGGATTTTAAATTTGAAAAAAACGGAATCAGATTTTAAGTTTGTTTAAATTTAAGAAATCCGGTACCGATTAACCATTCCCTGAAGAAACGCAGCTCCGGGTTTGATTCATATTAAAATTGGTGCAGCTCGCGCGCGAGACACAGCGCAAAAAAGGTTAAGCTTTCGGCCGATATTGTTCGACCGTTACGCCCGCCTCTTGGAAGAATCCCATGGAGTCGGGATCCGGATAAGCGTTGACATAAATCACGTGCTTAATGCCTGCGTTGATAATCATTTTCGTGCAGAGAATGCAGGGCTGATGCGTGCAGTAAAGCGTTGCGCCGGATGTTTGAACGCCGTGGACGGCGGCTTGGATGATGGCGTTTTGTTCCGCGTGAACGGCGCGGCATTTCTCGTGCATCGTTCCGGACGGAATGTTTTGCTTTTGGCGAATGCAGCCGATATCCAAACAATGAGCCAGGCCGCGCGGCGCGCCGTTGTAGCCGGTCGTTAAAATGCGGTTGTCACGAACAATGACAGCGCCGACTTTATTCCGCAAACAGGTAGCGCGCTTGGCAACCGTTGTCGCAATTTCAACAAAGTACTCGTCCGCCGTTAATCTTTCGGCATTCAGGCTCTCGTCAGACATACAAAGAACAAGGCAGACAAAGATATATAAATTATCTGAAAATTAAAGAAATGTTCTTTTATCCGACTTTAATTATTTAGTATTGTTTTTATTAGTATTGCCTTTATTAGTATTATTCATTAGTATTGTCTTTATTAGTATTGTTCATTAGTATTGTCTTTATTATATTGTTCATTAGTATTGTTCATTAGTATTATCGTGATTATTTTATCGTGATTATTTTGACATTGACATAAAAAAGAAATAGAAAATAAATGGGATTGATTATGAAATTCAGCCTCTACAATTATATTCATCCGTTTGTTCAGAAGACGGAGAATAAAAAACTGATTGCAATCCCGTTAGCGGTTTTGGCCGTTGCGCTCATCATTATCGCTTTTACGACACTCAAAACCGGAAGCCCGTTGGCTCTCGGAATGGACTTCGTCGGCGGAACGCAATTCTCGGTAACAACCACACTGACGGAAGAACAGCTCGAAGATATGTTTTCAGGATATCCGCTCAACGATATCCGCATCTCCGGAAACCGCGCCATTCTTCAATTCAGCCAGATGGAAGACGACGCGTACGGCGCTTTATCGGCGTCAATACGAAGCAATTCGGCATTTAAAGACATTGAAGAGCGGCAAGTCGCGCCGATATACAGCGAGCAGCTGCAGAAAACAGCGCTTCTTGCAGTTGTTTTGTCATTCATCGGAATGGCCGTTGTTGTCTTTATTCTCTTCCGCCAAGTCGTTCCGTCCCTTGCCGTCATTTTGTCGGCGGCATCTGACATCATCATCCCGATTGCGTTTATGGATTTGTTCGGAATTGAACTGACGCTCGGAACAGTGGCGGCGCTTTTGATGCTTATCGGATATTCGGTCGATAGTGACATTCTGCTGACAAACAAAGTGCTGAAGCGAAGCGGCAATCTGGACGACAAAATCGCCGGCGCCATGAAAACCGGCCTTTTGATGACAACGACAACCGTTGCCGCATTTTTCGTCATGTTCATCGTCTCGACCTTCGCGCACTACATTATTCCCGGGATCCCGCCGATTCCGCTTTTGTCCCAGATTTCACTGATTGTTTTAATCGGCCTTTTGGCTGACATTTTAAACACCTGGTTCCTGAACACCGGCATCCTTCGGGCGTACATAACGCACCCGAAAACGAAATCCAAGAAAGGAGGCAGACGCGCATGATCGAAGAGAAAAAAGACAAGCCTCTTTACAAGGATTACAAAGTGATTATGCTGGTTGCCGCGCTTTTGATTGCCGTTGCCGCAATATTCGTCCCGATCGGCCCGTGGAGTTCGGACAAAGGAATGACGAACATTCACTACGGCTTAGACATCGAAGGCGGATCCACCATTTATTTGAAATTAAACGGCGCCGTCGCTCAAGTGGACGCCGCGCCGCGCGACATTGTCAAAATGATGGCCGCGTCGGAATTCAAAGACGGCATTGAAATTGTCAGCTCAACCGTGTTCGACAACGGGTCGGCGTACGTCACTTTCCGGACGGCAGAGCCGGTCAACAAAACCCGGCTGGAATATTTGTTCGGCACAAACGATATTCATGTCAGCACGACAGGCGGCAGCTCGCAGGTGAATGTCACGTCTTCGAAAGTCGGATTCATAACCTCTTATTTGTCTCACGTTTACAATACCGAAGTCGTCCCGTACGCGCTTTCGAACGGAACGGAATACGAAATCCGGACCGCGACAAATTCGGGAGAACTTTCCGGACACATGCAGGCCGTCGGCGGCAGCATTTTAAAAGATTCGGCCGGAAACCTGCTTTACCGTGACGGAACAACCCAAGAAACCGTTCAGACAACGATTGATGTTTTGAACAGCAAACTCGGCAACGGTTTGGGCGTGAAGGATCTTCCGATCCGGTCCATCGGCGACGAATACATCCAAATTGATTTCGCCGGCGTGGATTTGGCGGATGCCCGAAAATTGGTTGAAACGCCCGGCAAATTCGAAATTCGGATTCAAACAGCCGGAACAGAATCCGCGCACGTTCTTTACGGCGATTCGATTGAAAGTGTCGGCGTCGTCGGACAGGATCCGTCTACAGGCGCTTATTACGTGCCGTTCACGCTCAACGAAGCCGGTGCCAGAGCGCTTCAGCAGGTTGCCGTCAGCACAGGCGCAACAGTGAACCCGAACATGCACCCGCTTGCAATGATGCTGGACGGGGATATCGTTTACAACGCGCCGCTCAGCCAAAGCGCGGCATCTCAGCTGAACAGCCAGCCGATTTACTCCTGGCAGGCGGGAACAAGCTCGCGCGAAGAAGCGCAGACGCTTCAGATTCACCTGCGCGCAGGCGCTTTGCCGGTCAATGTCGAGATTGTCAGCGCCGGACAAGTGGACGCAACGCTGGGACAGGGCTTTTTGAGAGGCGCGATTTTGGCCGGCTTGATTGCGATTCTCGCAGTCGCGCTCGTCATATACAACCATTACAGACGTCCTGAAATTGTCATTCCGATGGTTGCGACTTCCATCAGCGAAGTGGTCATGCTTCTCGGACTGGCCGTCATTATCGGACAGGAACTGGATTTGGCGTCGATTGCCGGTATTATCGCGGTCATCGGAACGGGCATTGACCATTTGGTGATCATCACCGAGGAAGTCGTTCACGAAGGCAAAATGCCGTCGGAAAAAGTCTATTCGTCGCGTATCGGAAAGGCCTTTATGATCATTTTCGGCGCCGCCGCGACAACGGTTATTGCGATGTCGCCGCTGGTTTTCCTCGGATTCGGAACATTGAAAGGCTTTGCAATTGTTACGATTGCCGGCGTTTTCATCGGCGTTTTGATTGCGCGTCCCGCGTATGCGGCCGTTCTGAAATATTTGCTGACAAGACGCGGCATGGTTGATGAAAAAATGACCGAATAAACAGGAAATGGTCAAAAATTGAAAAATAAGAAAAACGGAAATAAACTAAAAACGGGAAATAAACAATAGAAAAACGAAAATAAACAATAAGAAAAACGGAAATAAACAAAAGTAATAAAACGAATGAAAAGATTCAAAACGAATCAAATCATTCGTTTCTCTGATTTTTAAGAATTATTAAAATTTGAATTTCAAAAGTTAGGTTTTTAATTCTGATTAGGATTTAAAAGACAGGATTTAAAATCTGTTTGAATCAAATAAATTTTGAAATTTCAAAAGTTTTTTTATTATCGGATCGAATTTGGGAATAGAATAAAATGAAAGATGTTTGGACCCTTAAATACCGCCCCGAATCGTTTGACGAAATTCTCGGAAACCGTCAAACGATTGAGACTTTAAAGAGTCTGACAGCGTCGGGAACGCTTCCGCACCTCATTTTATTCGGTCCGGAAAATTCGGGCAAAATGTCGGCGGCGCTTGCGCTTGCCGGGAAGCTTTACGGCGATGAAAGGGAATTGAATTTCACTTATTTCAACGCCTCGGACTTTTTTGAACAGGGCAAAAATTATCTTGTCAGAGACCCGCGTTTTTACAGAATTCTCGGAACGGACGACCCGAAAAAGATTCAAAAAAGCGTGATCAACATTTTTAAGGACGTCATCAACGAATATGCGGCAATCGCGCCGATGAACGCGGATTATAAAATCATCTGCATCGACTCGGCCGAAGCGCTCACGATGGAAGCACAGCAGGCACTGCGCCGGATTATGGAAAAATATTCCAGAACCTGCCGCTTTATTTTGTCTTCCAAAAGCGTTTCAAAAATAATTCCGCCGCTGCGTTCAAGAGGCGTGACACTCTTCTTCAGCCCCGTAACGCCTGACGAACTTGTTTTGTTCATGCAGGCTGTTGTTGAAAAAGAAGGTTTCAGCATCAAAGAAGACGTTCTCTACGAAATCGCGTATCAGACGCACGGCAATGTCGGAGAATCCTTAGAAATCCTGCAAACCGCGCTGATAGAAGCGCAGGAAATCGGAACGGAACTCACGGTTTCAATGATTCAGATGCAATTCCAATTGGATGAAGAGAACGGCGCGGCCGAGCTTTTCAAAGCCGTCTCGGAAGACAAAAATTTCATGGAAGCGCGCGGCAAACTGGATGCGCTTTTGATTGACGACGGCATGACCGGAAGCGAAATTTTGGAACAGTTTGAAAACATTGTTTTGAACGATGAGAAAAAACACGGCGATGAAGCAAAAACCGCGAAACGTCTGATTCAAATCGCCGACTGCGACAGCCGGCTTTCACAAGCTTCGAATGAAAGAATCCAGCTGGAAAATTTGATTTCGAATTTTGACAGCGAATAATTCAATTTCATTCTTTACTTTCTTTTTTCATTCTCTTTTTTAATTCTCTTTTTTCATTCTTTTTTGACTCTCTTTTTTCATTCTTTTTATTTGAGAAGTCTGTCCTTTTGCGCTTTTACTGCTGCCATTGTTCGGTCTGTCTCTGCAGTCCGATGTTTGCTGTTGCGTTCCGATGTTTTGCCGCCGCAGTCAGCGTTCGTACTGCGTGCATCTGCTTATTTTTATCACATCCGCTCGCTACGCGAGCGTGGGCACAGATTACCTTACTGCTGCCGTTTGCTGCTGTCGCTGTCTGTGCTGTCGCCGTCCGCTGTCGCCGCCCCGCTGCTGTTGCCGTCCCTGTCTGCTGTTCGCCGCGCGCGAGCTGCATCAATTTCAAAAAAGTATGAAAAATCGGATTCGGGTTTGAATGAATAAAACAAAAACAAAAGCAAAAACAAAACAAAAACAAGAAATAAAAATAAAAGTAAAAAACTTCAAATTTCTTTTTCCATCATAACCATGTCGCCGGAGATGCCGTAGCCGAGTTTGCGGTAAACGCCGACGGTTCCTTCGCCTTGGATGGTTGTGAGAAAGATTTTGTCAATGCCTCTTTCTTTTAAGCGTTTTTCGAGTTCGGACATCATTTTTCGTCCGAGTCCCCGGCCGCGGAAATCAATGCCGGTGCAGAATTCTTTGATCGTAAAGTGAATCTCATCGCAATACTGCTCTTCGTTTCCGATGATAAGACCGGCGACGTTTCCGTCGATTTCACAGATCAAACCGTAATCGTAAGGAGAGCTTGTCTGCTGATGCAGTCTTTTAGAAACAGATTCGTGCGTCCAATTGTCACTCCACGGAGGCGTATTAAAAGCATGAATGAACATTTCCGTTAAATCGGGAATGCGGTCTTGGGTAAATTCCGAAAATTCCATTTTTTCACCTTTTTGATTTCAGAGAAAGAATTGTTTTCAATAATTCATGATAATTTCATCCGATAAATAAGAACGGATTTGAAATGAATCAAAAATGAAGCAAATCAATTAATCAATCAGCTAATCAACCAATCAATCAGCTAATCAACCGGCCAATCAATTGAAACGTTCAAAATCAATCAAAAAAAAAGACGAATTTGTCAAAAGACAAATCCGTCAAATTTTGTAATTGTTCACGGGCTGACTTAATAGTCATAGTTCTTCACAGAGTGATAAAGAATCACAATGAAGAAGACAAGGATGACCAAAAGCGTGCCGAAGTATCCGGGCGCATTCCAGACGATTGCATCACTGATGCCGCCGCCGACGACGATAACACCGCCGCTCAGGAAAACCGGTGTAACGACACAGATGAAAGCCAGTGCGAAAATGAAGATAATATCGAAAATCTTCATTGCAAGACCTTGCTGGTCAGAAAGTTTGGGTTGATTATCTGCCATATCTTTCACCTCAGTCGTAATATTTGAATTCGTACATATATTCCTTAATGGATTTCCGCACATTCCAGCAGGCTAAGCCGTTGATGATAAACATCAAAGCCATAACCAATACAAAGAATCCCAGAAGGATTGCCGGAACTTCAACGCCTGTTTTAATCGCTGCGTTCAGAATGGTCGCAATAACGAATGTTTCGGAAAGGACGAAGAAAAGCCACATGCCGATAATAAGCAATGTGTCCAACATCAGCCATTTCTTATATTTCTCTTCATTCACCATCATTACCGCCTCCTGTTTGGGCTGCCATTCCATTTTGTCCGAGTGCAACTTCGGGGTCGGGCCAGCCGAGTCTGTCCTGCCAGCTGAACTCTTTGTTCCGCTGCACTTTAATCTTCTTGTAGCGCCAGGTGAAGTAGAAGTAGGCGATGATGTAGAAGATCAATGCGAAGATCAAGTTGTAGATGTACGCCCAGAAGAACGTGGACATGATCAAAATGGCAATACCGATTGCCAAGTAAGAAATCCACGGCTGGAGCGGACCGATGTACGGACGAATAAGCGAGTTAGACGACGGATACATCTTTCTGAACCGGATCAATGCGAACGGAATCAAGACATAACAAACCAATCCCGACATAATCGAGAACGTAATCACCTGATCTAAGAAACCGCTGAAGGCAAAACCTGCAGAAACCGGAATCGTAAAGATAACGGCTTTAAACGGACTCTTGTATTTCGGGTGCACATCTGCGAACCAGTCGGTGATGAAACCGTCACGCGCCAATGCCAGCCAAGACCTGGAAGAGTCGTTGATACAACCGTTCGAACTGGCCAAACACGTAAAGAGCGTACCGATAATCAACAAAGCAATAAAGATGCCTGAACCGCTGTTGACAGCTGCTTCATAAAGCGGGTAAACGGATGCACCGAGTTCTTCAAAGCCCATGAGACCGGCACAAATAAAGACGGTCATTCCGGCCATCAAAGCGAGTGTAATCATACCGGCCTGCTGACCCAACGGGACAGCACGTGTCGGGTGCTTACATTCTTCGGCACACATTGCCGCGCCTTCTATACCCAGATAGAACCACGGCCCGAACTGCATGGCTGCAAACACACCGACCAAACCGTACGGCATTGCGCCGGAGAACAGTCCGTCAAAGCTGAAGTTCGCAACACCGATGCCTGTCGCGGAAGAAAGGAAGAATAAGACAATCGCAATTGCCGCAACAAACGTCAGGAAGAAGTTCAGTGTTAGAGCGGTCACTGCACCGCGGTAGTTAATAAGCGTCAAGATTGCCAAAATCAGCATAGCCACTGCATTAACATCAATCCACTCAAAGTACGCACTTGCCAGCTGACCGACGACGATTGCGTCACCGGCTGAAAGCGCGATATATTCCATGTAAACTGCCAAACCGACAATAGCCGCAGCGCCGGGACCGACAAAAAGTCGAACCCAATCATACGGACCGCCGGCCAGCTTAGTTGAAGAACCGAGTTCACTGGCACAAATTGAGACGACGATATACATCAAGCCGGCAACAATCATCGCAAAAAGGGCACCAATGATACCGCCTTTTGCAACCGTAAAGTTCCAGCCCATATATTCGCCGACCAACACGATACCGACACCGAGTGCCCATACGTGGTACGGACGGAGTTTCTTTTCAAGATCTTCTGCCATAAGACATCACTCTCCTGATTTTTTCATTTTCGAAACTCTGTACGCATCCAAGCACATGTAACCGATGATGGCAAACGCTATTAAATAAATTAATAAGTTAATGATAGTTCCTGTATCCATCATATACACCTCATTTCGAAGTGGGGTGATAAAAGAAGTCGCATCAATAACAAAGGGGATAAAAACGTAAAAAGGCTGATCAGATCAATAAGTAAAATTGCTACACGAAATCACGAAGATTTTAAAGTGTCCTCTACTTCTGCCAAAAATGAAAAGATTTTTAACAAATTCAAGGCACTTGTTCAACCAAAATTTGATTCGATAAAAGTGCAAGACTTTTGAACTGAAATTAACCACGCGAATTTAAACCACTATCCCGCAATATTAAACATTGACACACACAACTGTCAATAAATTGACAAACAACCCCCGATTTTTAACGAATCGTTCATTTTCTGTACTGTAATGCAAATCTCCTAACTGCATTTGATTTCCTCCGGAACCACAAACATAACCGGTTAAAACGAGCATAAACCACATAAATGCTCAAAGCGGAATTCAAAGCATAATCGGAGACATAAATGTTAAACCGCTTACCCCGACATCTGTTTTCAAACGTTTCAATTTTCAAACGTTTCAATTTTCAAACATCTGCGGCATTTTCAAAAACGGCCGCGAAGATTTTTGACAAGTTGAAAACCGGCCGACAAAAGCCGGCCGATTTTTGTTTTGTTAAACTTTATGTCAGGATATTTCACCTACGGCAGTAACTGCCGAAAGCTTATTTTCAGGAAATAAGCACTTTTTCGTCAAATCATTTGAAGACGAGGCCGAAACCTTCGAGTTTCTTGACGGCGCCTTCGTAGACTTTAACGTGTTCGTCGGTGGGTGTAACGGTCTTAATGTCGTAACATTCCTGGAAGGTCTTGCCTGCCGGAGCGTTGCCGTAGTTGCCCTCGTAGCTTGCGACGAGTTTGTCCAAAATCTTGTTGATTTCAGCGATGTCGACGCCTGCTGCGGATCTTGCAACTTCTCCCATCATACGGGCTTCCATACCGGTTGTTTTGTCGGTGATGACACCTTTTGCTGCTGCAACACCGGAGAGGATTTCTCTGCCGGATGCGGAGTCAGTGATTGCCTGTGCGGCAAGTTCGAGGAAGCACATTTCTGTACACGGGCCTGCGCACGGGTAGTACTGGTTACCCTGCATGAACTGCGTGTGGTTGGTGATGGCTGCACTTGCCCATCCTGCGACAGCGAGGGTTTCTCTGGTGTTGGTGGAACCCCATCTGATGTGGACCGGACCGTCAAGGTGCCAGCTTGCGCCGGACATGACGAATGCGTTGATGGATGATGCGACGTCGATGATTGCTGTCTCTTCGAGACCGCCGGCGTAACCGCCGTAAATCGGCATCTGTTCGTCCATGATGATGTCGCTGTTGCCGTGGTAGTGGGCAATAACGGAAATTGCATCAAGGTCAATCTTCAATTCGTTGAGCTGTGAAACTTCGTGGCTGTCAGAGGGGAGCATGCCGCCTGCACAATCTGCACTGATGTTACCCTGTGAAGAGAGTGAGGTTTCGGGGCCCTAAACGGCCATGCCGGGGCGGCCTGCGACTGCTGCTGCCTGTTTGATAAGTCTTGTTTCTGTCTTTGCTGCAAGGATTTCGAAGGGTGTCTTCGGAACCGGCGGGTAGCCGCGGACGGTCATCATAACACCGTTAACGATGGTGTCGACTTCCTTCTCAAGTGCGTAGGACATGTGGAGTTCATAGAAGATGTCTTCTGAAACCGGGGAACCTGTCGGACCGCCCTGGATCAAGGGTCCTCTCTTGTCGCCGACTGTTCTTCTTCTCATTGTAACGGCGTCTCTGCCGGTACCGAGCTGGAATTCGGGCATGGGGTTGCGGATTGCATCCCAGATTTCGTCTTCTGTGTATTTGACGATTCTGTTGGTGTCTGTAACGAAGATACCTGCTTCGAGAAGCATGTCAAAACCGGCTTTGAAGAGCTTCTCGGTCATTTCTGCGTCTGTCGGAACAAATTCGCCTTTAAAGTCGAGACCGTATTTTTGCTTCAATTCCATTGCTTTCATCGGAATGTGCATTAAGTCCCAGTCGTCCTGTGAGCATTTTTCACCGGTCTTTGCGCGGTTGTAGAATTCGTATGCATCAATTGATCTTTTGTATGCCATTTATAACCACCTCAGGCCATAATTTTCTTTGCAACAATAACTGCTTCTGCTGCGTTCTCGGCTGTTCCGTCAGCGCCGATTTCATCAATCCAGCTCTGGGAAACGGGTGCGCCGCCGAACATACATTTAACTTTTGCGCGGACGCCTTCTTCATCGATCATAAGCATCAAGTCTTTCTGACCGAGCATAGAGGTGGTCATCAATGCGGAGCCGACAAGGAGAACTTTGCCTGCGTCTGCTTTCTTGACTTCTTCAACGACAACTTCGTTTTCAACGTCAACACCGAGGACTTTAACTGTGAAGCCGTTTGCGCCGAGCATTGTGGAAACCAATCTGTTGCCGATGTCGTGGATGTCGCCTGCCTGAACGAAAGAGATGCAGTATCCTGCACTTTCGGAACCGTCGCCTTTTGCGAGTTCGGGCTGGAGAATTTCCATTGCGCTGTTCATTGCTTTTGCGGACATCATGATCTGGGGTAAGAAAAGGTCTCCGGTTTCGAATTTTTCACCGACGACTTTCATGCCTTCAGAAAGACCCTTCTGGATGATATCGAGAGCGGGTGTTCCGTTTGCAAGTGCTTCTTTTGTTTTCTCAACGGTGCCGTTGATGTTCTGAGTTATAACGGCGTCTGCTAATTCCTTAAATATATCTGACATATTTTTACCTCCGTACAAAACATGTACAATAAAATGTACATTCATTTCGCATAACGTGTCTAAAAGAAATAATCGAACAGAATGAATGAAACGAACGAATGAAACAACGAATGAACAACAAGTGAAACAATCGAATGAAACAGTCGTAAACATTATTCTGCGAATATACCCCCATTATTCAACATTTACACAAAATGACACAAAACTTTTGACAGATTAAAATCCCCATTTCAATCTGCTGTTGAATGAATTACGATATGTAATTCACATTAAATAATTGGAGAATTTCATATATAACTTAAATCTAAAATAAATTTTCAATTCAGTTATACAATTAACAAGGCGTTTATAAAATAACAATGCTTTACAAAAGATACAACCCGATGAAAAATAAAAGAGGCGCGCAAAAAAAACAACCATGATGCCCCCTAAAAACGTAAACGGCAGACATTTGCAGAAGAAACAAAGGGTCGAAAAAAGCGCAAAAATCGAAATTTTTTTAGAATATTTTATGATAATTAAACAACTATAATAAAAAAAATAGAATCTAATAAAATCTCAAATAAAACACCGATAGATATCGGTCAGCTTCGATTGAAGCGTAATAAATAAATAAAAGAATGCTTCCGCCGTTGAAATCCGGACACAGTTCACAGGCATTGCGAATAAAAAGAAAAACATAATTGAGAGATTGAAATTTATTATATTCCGAATCAAAAATAATATTTTTATTTCCGCTTCATTTTTTTATTTCATTTTTTCATTTCATTCTAATTTTATTTCATTTTCCTTTTTTCTTTTTTCCTTTTTTTCTCTTAATTTTTCGTTATTTTTTTAAACGCAGATATTTCATTTATTTTTTCATTTATTTTATTTAGATCGTTTTTTTGTATTTCATGCCTGCTTTTGCACCGCACTTTTTCCGTTCGACGGTTTCGGCTGCGCTTCGGCCCGCGCGCGGCCGGGCAGATTTTAAGTAAAATCCCAAATCGGACCCGGAATTTGCATATATTATAGACATAATTTTGATTGTATATTATAGACATATCACAGACTTATCGAGAAAATTTGAAAAAAAACGAAAAATGAAGAAATGAAACAAAAACAAACCTGAAATAAAAACAGATTATGAAGAAAATAAAACGAAAGAAAAGTGAAAACGAATTCTGAAGAAAATTAAACAAGGGTCACGAGTAGAACAGAGGATTTTTCCTTACAATCTTTAAGATTTTTTGATATAAATCTTCATTCCTATAGTTATACCTAAATTCACATTCCTTTAGATGAAGATAAAAATATTTTTTATTCACT
>NZ_JAWDKC010000033.1:0-53533 GCF_032714515.1 Methanimicrococcus hacksteinii
TTTTTTTTTTTTTTTTTTTTTTTTTTTTTTTTTTTTTTTTTTTTTTTTTTTTTTTCCCATTTCCTTTTTAAGTCTTGAATCTTAGGTTGTTTGTATTTCATTTTTTTAAAAATTCTGTTTTCACTCTTTTTTTGGCGAATTTATAATGTTTGTTTATGACTGGTGCTTCCTTTTTCATATCTTCTGATACTTTTTTTAAAAAGAGTAACATTTATATATTTTGCAAACGTTTGAAGTTTCTGGACAAATTAAATTGATTTGTTCAAGGTTTATCTCAGTAAATTCTCGTTTGATTGTGTCAAAATTTTATTCCGCAGGTAAAATGGGTTGGAGCAATTTCTCATTTTATGCGCAGTCCTGTCCGGGCTGTCATACCTCATACCATCCGTAACACAGCAAACGAAAATTCAGTGGTAAGCCGTTTCGTACTTTATTTCATATCTGTAATTGTATAGATTTTGATGCCGTTTCGGTTAAAAATATTGAAATTGAAAATATTAAGATTGAAAATAAATTGAATATTTAAGCTGAATCTAAAATTAAATTTAAAAATGAATTTAAAAATCTTGAGTCTAAAAACTGTTCATTAAGCCGCTAAAATTGAAATATATTATTTATCACACCATTCAAAAACAAAAAAAAGCATTGTTCGAATCTGATTTCATTTTGCTGAATGTTTCAGATTGACTGATTTCGGCCGTGTCGAAGACGGCCGAAATCAAAACCTCCGATGCTTCTCTGCAGCACAGCAAAGAAAAAATTGAGACACAGGATATCGGGTGAAAATCTGCAAGCAGATTCTCTCGTTCGCCTGCCTCTTTTTTTCTTTTCAATTGTTCAAATTAACCAAATTGAATTTCACATTAAAAATCTAAAATTTTTGAAAACTTTCCCGCGCATCCCGATTTCAAACATTCGGTTCCTTTGTCCCTTTGAAGAGACTTTTTTTGGCCGGCTTTGCCGTCCCGAAACAAGTAAAATTGCTACCTTCATGTCGGGACAAAGGAACTGAGTGCTTGAGATTTGTTTTGTCCGGAAAAATTTTTCAAAAAAAATCAGCCTGTCACTTATCCGATGTTTCAATAAAAACGAAAGATTATCGCCCGGTAATCACTTCCACCCCTTTAATCCGATAATCCTACACCAATATCACAATCCCTTGAAACAGTCGGGTTTCATTCGAGTCAAATCGAAAAGTGACTTCCCCAATTCACATGCAAATCATTGCCTGTGATATTGGATCGTTCGACAAAATCTACGAAAAAAAGAAAAATTCGGCCATGGCCAAAATGGTCGAACCTCAATGAAAAGTACTCTGTAATAGAAATTAAGTTCTGATAGAACAAAGCTACCATATGAAAGCTTCTTAATAAAGCTTTTGCCGGCCGTGTTTTATTGGCTTGTTTTTATATTTCATCTTTGAGGGGTCCGGAATAATTTCACAAATGCGGAATCCGGGTTTTCTGCTGTGTTTCCATTTCAGCTTCGGTTGGAATATTCGAGGATGCAGCCGTTGATTTTAAACAAAAATTAATAAAAGGTGATTCTACATGAAAACTAAATTATTAACTATTTTAATTACAATTGCAGTGATGTTCGCCTTTGTCGGCATGGCAAGTGCCACAGATCACACTGTATGTCCTAATGAATTATGCGGATGTGACAGCATTATCTCAGATAATGTTTGTGTCTGTGCAATTGGAACATGTCCGTGCAATCCGATTGAATTTTTATATGTTTATGCTGACTGGGACGGATGGCCCTTTGACACATATCCTGATTTGAATACAGCAGGTCCCCAAATTTACACAATTAACAAAGCTCCTTATTATGTTAATGTGACATCATTGGAAGGTTATTTAGCAGATACTTATTGGGCCTATCCGAGTGACGAACTGGTAACAATTGCTAAAACCAATTATTCCGCCTACGATATTGTATTTTATGATATGGTAAACATCTTTATGGATGCAACTTCGGTTCAGATCGAAATTCCGGAAGAATCTTTATTCTATGATCCGAATGTAACTACATATTATGATGTCAATTTCTCGGAAGCAGCATTTGTTGCAGCAAATAATGATAAACTTTTAACCGCAATTAGAACTGGCCCGAATAATAACACTTGTTCCATGCCGAGTGAATTCTTCATTCGTGATACAGGAGACTATGTGTATTACGACAGTCAGTATAATCCAGCTAACCCCCCAATCCTAAACACAAATTTATCCGCATTAAAACAGGACTATACACCTAAAACACAATTTATTGACCCTGCTTTTACAACTAAGTTCTTTAAAATCCATGATTCACCCGATGCAGGATCCCCCAAGGATGTTTTTACTGCTGATACAACTCACTGTGATGCAATGGCAGAACTTTTGATTGCAAAATATCTTGGCTTACCTCTTCCGACATTTTCTCTGAATCCGTAAGCAATGTAATTAATGCAAGTTTGGAATTTTGATTTATTTCAAAATTCCATTTTATTTTTTTAAATTTCAAATTTTTAACAATTTCAGGGTTTTAAACAAATTTTAATATTGGGGAATTGAAATGTTTTGTAATTATTATAAAAATGGTCGTATTTTTTTATTATTGGTGGTTTTGCTTACAGTTTTATTCTGCCTGCCGACAGTATTGGCAACCGATGACGGTTCATCAACCTATGTTTATTTGCTTGAAGGTGATTCAGCAACTTTAACTGTTCCGATTGGAAAGAATTTAATGGCAGACAGGCCGAATATTATTGAAATAAAAGGTTCGTCTATTGAAGGTATCAATCCCGGTATTACAACTGTTTATTATGATACAAACGATGAAAAAGTAAAAGTATGTGATGTTGTGGTTGCCGGTGAAAAATTCGAAGTTTTAATTCTTCAAAATTTGGGCGCCGATGCTGAAAAATCAATGTTGTCTTATTCCAATGATACTTTTAATTTTACAGTTCGTCCAATAGCTGCTACTTTAGGCACTGCTGATCGAATATCAATGGAATACTCGGCTTATGATTTTATAATTCTTAATCTTGAAGACCATTTTATTCATATGGGGAGTTATGTCACAAATTCTGATAGAAATGATACAATTCTTCAAGCTTTGAGAGATATTCATGAGTCCGGTGTTCCTGTTTTAAATATGGGTTTGGAAAACGATTCAGAAGTATGGTTCCTGGTTGAGGAATTTATTGACGCACAGAAGGGAACTGATTCGAAAAATAAAGATCTTTCGGGAATATTCGATTTGTATGTTTCAGATACATATGGTACATTGGAATATGTAAGTCGTATTGAAAGTTATTCTAGAATGTCAACTTACTTCCCTAAAGCATCATTGGGGAAAATGATTCATACAGCTGAATCGTCAGGATATTCTTCTGATTTTTTAAATGAAGCTAAAATTATATACGAAAACAGTGAGTCGGATGTTCAAGATTATACATCAATTCTTCATGCTCTTCGGAAAGATATGACTAATAAAGCATCTAATAAAGGTGTAACCGGTATTGTTTTAAATTTTGATTCCTATAAATTAAAAATCGGAAACGGAATCCCTTTAAAGCCGACTATTTTGACTGATGTAGGTGTCAGTCGTTCCGAAGTTCCATTGGTATGGACATCTGATTCCGAAAATGTTGCAACTGTTGATGAAAATGGTTTTGTAACAGGCATCAGTTCAGGTACAACAACAATTACGGTTTCTGTCAAAGGTAATCCTTCGGTTTCTTCAAAATGCATTGTAAATGTTGGAAAATATTATTCGATTTACCATTATGTTGTATATGGAGTTAAAAATCCAAATCCCCCAAATGTTCCTGATTATTATTCTCACGATTTAGCCTATTTAACTCCGCTTTTCCCAAATCCTGCTTATTATGATTTTTATTTCGATCAAACCAGAGTTAATTCTTCCGGAATTCTTGAAAATGCAACGATGACATTTAGTTCTTTAAAGGCAACTGATTTTTCTGCCGTTGATTATCCGATATTTGAAACTTTGTCTCGCAGTGACTTAGCAGATATGATGGAAAGTTCAAACAGCAACAGCGAAGAATTCCAGATTTATTGGATGGATTTTTTACAAGAAAATAACATTCCGTATAAATATTCTTTTAATGCTTTATGGGCACTTTATTCAAATGTTTCTGATTCTGATTTTGTATATACATATTTTATTCCGTCAGGAGAGTTTGAAAAAGAGTCTTTAAGAACGGCTTTAAAAACATTTAGTAATTTGCAAGAATCTGATTATACTCCAGCTTCTTGGGAAAAATATGAAGAACAGAAAACTAAATCACAGGATGCAGTTGATATAATTAACAACGGCCAAATTATTCCTTCGGAAGAATTAGCTGAATTGACCTTTGATTTGAAACATGCATATCGTTCTTTAGAATTTGCTGATGACGGAACAATTAGTTTCAGCATAAAGGATACACCCTCAAAACTTGCTCTTCATACCTATACAAAAATGAATGTTTCATTTGATGAAGCAATGAACAACAAAAAATTGACATGGTCTTCTTCAAATGATTCAATCGCAACGGTTGATCCAAACGGAATCGTTTATACGAAAGGCGTTGGAACAGTTATAATAACAGCGACTTCTGTTGCTGATCCTTCAGTTTCGGTGGATTGGTCGTTGGCTGCTTATTCTCCGGTTTCTATTCCGTATCTCATGCCAAAATTAATTCTTTCAGCCGAAGATAAGGGAGAAACATTCGGTTTGGATTATTATATCCTGCTGTACAATTCCGATTATACTGTTGCTTGGAAATCAAGTAATACAGGGGTTGCAACTGTTAATGATGGAAAAGTAACAGTTGTCGGTCAAGGAAAAACGACTATTACTATGACCGTAACAGATGATAACACAGGCAGTTCAAGCGTTTATACTTCCAATGTTTTAATTAAAGTTCCGGTGGAAGAACGCATTCGTGTTCTTTATGTCGGCTCATCAGTTGTTCGCGGTGCGGAAATTGCTGTCGATGATATGTATTACGGCGGTTATTTTGATTATGATGCTGTATCCGGATATGAATTCAACAGTGCCGAAATAAATAAAGAACTTTTAAAAATTGCCGGAGTTGATGATAAAGGAACATATACTGATAAAAATAATCAGCTCAAGAATTATGATATTATTCTTTTTGATATGTTTGGAGAATATAGTAAAATTGAAGAAGCTTTAAAAGCAGCACAAGCAGGTAATCGAAAAACAACTTTAATTTCTTTGGAAGACAGCATTCCCGGTCCTGAATATTTTGATAAATCATTACATGAAAAAGAGGATCAAGCAAAATCAAATCTTTATCGTGCATATATTCAATCGTTAACGGTAACAGAAACAAATGCAGCCTTAATCTGGGGAGACCGTTTCCTTTCGGAAGCTGCAGGTTTAATTGATATGCAGTCAAAACTCCCGGAAGACCTTAAAAAAGATTTGGCCGGGGATTATAATTTGAATGTTTTGTATATTGGCGATCAAGCCAAAAATTTCTCGCAAATGATTGGTGTCTATGATACAAGTCTTTACGGCGGATTAGTGAATTTTACAATTTTGCCGTATGATGAACTTGAAGATGAATATGAAGATTTATTCGAATATTCAGCAACAATTTCCGATGAAGCTCAAAAGCAAATTGATGCCATTAATAAACATTTAAAAGATCATAAGGATGACTATGATCTTATTGTTCTGGACGGGTTTTATTTTGAAACTGGCGGAACTCCCATGGCTGTTCCTACAGGACACAGTTCCTATTTGTATGAACTTCCGATTTACACAATGACGGAATATAACAAATTCCCTACCCCAAGACCTCAGTTTGGGTTATATATGGCTCATACCAGTTCCACCGGTAAAATTACACCGATGATAATGGGCTGGACACAGAAGTCAACAACATATCCGAACGAAGTGATAAATGCCGACGGCTCAGTTACGCCCCGCAAGGTTACCTTTGAAATGGATGAAGTTTCTCTTAATAGCAGTTTTAGTTTTTTGTATAATGAAACTTTCCACAATTCTTCACTCATGCAAAGCAAACGTATTATGTCTTGGCCATATACATCAGCTTTTTCGGGTGTTCAGAATGCCGGGTTCTATCATGTCCGTGAAGACGGTTCAAGATTAAGTTTCGGCAGTATTGACACTTATATGCTTTGGTACGGCAACAATGGTTACCGGGCGGAATGGCCGACTGTAGGTGTTTGGATGTTCGGATCCGATATCGGAACAGGAACTGATGATTTATACAAAGCGCTCAGAGAACATGAAGTGAATGTTATCAACGGTTTTGGTACTTATGACAATATTCCGGAATGTTATACTTATACAGATCCGCAGACCGGAGAACGACGGCAGATTGATACCGCAATTTCTATCAAAAATTTCGGTTTGAATTATTGGGATTATTATGAAGGAATTCGTCAATTAGAAGAAATGGATATCACTGTTCTGAAAGGTATTTTTGCAACAGTGGATATGAAAACAACAGGTTCTTCTGACATCAGTGATAAAAATAATATGATTGAATCCGGCGGTGTCAGCCGTATGACAATGTCGTCCAATCGTGACGGTATGTTCGAATTTATCGTTCTTGGCTACATGAACACAATCGGCGGCAGTATTGAAAAATCGGTCGGTTATCCGGACCAGATTGAATGGATGGCCGAAAGAGCTTCAGCTTGGGCTTATTTAAAACAGGAAACGAATGACCAAAAGGACATTGCACTTCTTTATTACAACTATCCGCCCGGCAAAGCCGATATCGGTGCCAATTATCTGGATATCATCCGCAGTTTCGCGGGTTCTGAAGACGGTACTGATGGATTGCTTGAAAATATGAGAAAGACTGGTAATTATACGGTTTATAACCGTACAAAAGGTATGGATTATGATTTGGGCGGGTACGATATTTCTTACGACAAGTTGCCGTACGCGACAGCCAATGATTCTGTTCCCGGAAAATATGATTACGAATATAAGCCGGATATGACAAGCAGCGATTCGTGGAGAAGCAAAGTTTTAACAGAAGAAAATCTGCGTCATTTGATGTGGTCGCAGGGCATTAATGTCGGATCTCACGCACCTGGCGTTTTAGACGGTATGGTACAAGAATATCTTGATTTCCTGAAAGCCGGCAACAAACCTGAAGATTGGTGGGGCTGCCGGTTGATGCCTGTTGACGAATACAAACTCTGGTTAGATGACGGCGCTCTTCCCGATGCTTTAAAAGAAGAACTCATTGAAACGTGGGGAACACCTTGGGAAGGTGAATTGCCGAAAGACCAAAGCGGTATGATTTGGACAGATTCCAAAAATGCTCTCGGCGGAGGCAAAGATAAAAAATACTTCGTTTTCCCCTGCATTCAAGCGGGAGAAGTTTGGATGATGCCTCAGCCCGACCGCGCTCTTGCCGGAACGCAAGCTTTGGAAGGCGATTTAAGTTCAGTTAACAGTGTTGATTATCATGGTGACATGGCTCCGACTCATCAATATGTTGCTTTCTATCTCTGGCTGAATCGTGGTTTGGATGATGATGATCCGTGGAATCTGATGAATGATTATTGGAAAGCAGATGCTGTCATTCACTTCGGTACCCACGGCACGGAAGAATGGCTTCCCGGAACGGCTATCGGTCTTCAAAGAGACAGAGATTGGGGTCCCAATTTGATCGGCCATCTTCCCAACATCTATCCTTACATTGTTGCGAATGTCGGGGAAGGGTTGACAGCGGAAATGCGCGGAAATGCGCTTATTATTGACCATTTGACACCGGCAATGGTTCGTAGCGGCCTTTACGGTGAGATTTTGGCTCTTGAAACAGTAATCCAAAGTTATACAAAACACTTGGCTCAAAACGGTGGTGGAACAGACATTTCCCAAGCTTATAAAGAACAAATCATTGACTTTGTCTTTGAGATTGAAACAGTTTATGCAGCCATGGACTTCAAAGATTATCGGAAACTTGTGGCGGAAAATACCGGCAAATCCGAAACCGACTTGACAAAAGAAGAATTAAAAGAAGGCATGAAGAGGCTGGATGACGATGTCATCAATGCATTTGTTAAAAATCAGCTCCATAATTTTTTGGATTCCATCATGGAAAGTGCTGTTCCGCTCGGCATGCATATTTATGGTCAGTCGCCCACAGATGAAAGGGCTGCCAGCATGGTTCGTTCCATGTGGGGCAATTTCCGTTTTGAAGAAGTTATTAAAGCGGTTTACTTTGAAGGGGATATTATTCCGGCTGAAGCTGTTATAGTAGACGGCAAAACGTATTATGACGGCAAATGTGATGCTGATGTGGATGCTTTTGTCACAGCTTATGTGAACGGAAAAGCGAATCCGAACGGCAAGTCTGATCATCAGATTATTTATGATGCATTGGACGGAACACTCGGCGGAACCGATGACCAAAAAAAGTTTATCGAGCTTTTTATCCGCGGTCCGATCATGTTTTATGATGAGGGAATAATCGCATGTACTTCCGATAATGTTTTAGACACAAATGCTTTGAAAAAATATGTGGCTGCTGCATGGAAAGAAGAATACGGCAAACCGTTCGGAAGCAGTTTAGGAACAGATGTCGGTATTTATGACATCAGCGTTTTCTATCAGCTTGGTCTTGAAAAAGGACGGTTGGATGATCCGACATTTGAAAGAGACTTTAATCATTTTGTTAATGAAACAATTGATATTATGCTGCTTTCGGAAAATCCGACATCAAATTATTACGGTCTTGCGCCTTCAAGGGCGGTTGATTTGGCATTAACAAAACATTTCAATGTCAACAGTTACAAAGATCAAACCTGGATTAATCAGGAAACAATTGATTTCGTGACAGGTTCTGACCGCGACAAATATGCCGATAACTTATTGGCTTGCGGCCGGGCTGAAACACAATCTTTGTTAAGTGCTCTTTCCGGCGGTTATATCCCGCCGACATCGGGAAACGACCCGATTCAAAATCCGGCTGTTCTGCCGACGGGTCGTAATTTCTACGGCATTAATCCGGATACTTTCCCGACCGGTGCTGCTTGGGATGTCGGAAAAGCAATGGGTGAACAAATACTCGTTGATTATTACGAAAAATACGGTGAATTCCCATCCATGATGTCATTTATGAGATTCGGTGTTGAATTCATCCGTGATGAAGGCGCTTTGGAAGCTTGTATTTATTATATGCTCGGCTGTGAGCCGACCTGGGCAGGCGATCCGTACACGGGAACGCCGAATTTCAGGGGCGCAAAAGTTGTCACGCCGGAAACATCCGATATTTTCTTTATCACTCTCAGTAACGGTGAAACCATACAACGCCCGCGTATTGATATCACATACAACACGGCAGGTATGCGAGATGGTTTCCCGATGACGATCCGTTATATCGATCGTGCAGTGAGGGCTGTGTACGACCATGAAAATTCCGCATTGGAAGATAAATGGGAAAAAGAAAATGGTAAACCCAATAATGCTGTCAGGTACAATACCGATGAAATTAAGCAAGCTTTGAAAGCTGCCGATTTGGGTTTAACGGATGCTGAAATCGCAGAATATGCCATTTCCAGAACATTTGCACAACAGCTCGGTACCTATGAAATCGGAACGGGCAATATGATCAGCGCGAGCGGTCTTTGGGGTGACGATCCGGAAGCTCAGAAAAAGATGGCCGATTTGTATTTGAGTAAGATGGGTTACATCTACAATGATAATACGTGGGGCGGTGATGACAGCCTTAAGATGAAAGCAGCAATGCAGGAAACTTTAAAGCAGCTTTTGAGCCGTGCTGATGCATCTGTTTTCGCATCTTCTTCAAATCTGTACGATACATTGGATAATGATGATGTTTTCCAGTATTTCGGCGGCATGAATCTTGCTTCCAAAGTTTACAATAAAGACGGTAAATTGCCTGAAATGTACATGGCTGACACAAGCAATGTGGATAATTTCAAACCAGGTGACAAAGTCATCAGTACGATGAAAGAAGCATTGATGAAAGACATGGCAACCCGTTATCTCAATCCGAAATGGATTGAAGCGATGGAAGCTTCAGGTTATGCCGGCAGCACAATGTTTGCCGAATTTGTTGAAAACTTATTCGGATGGGCTGTTACGACCGATGGCGCACTTGTCAGTGATGAAATCTGGAGTGAAGTTCTGAAAACTTACATTGAAAGCGGCAGGTTGGAGGGAAAAGAAGCTTTCTCCTACTCACTTCAGTCAATGACCGGTCGTATGATGGAAGCGGTCCGTTTGGATTATTGGGATGCCACTGACGCTCAGGTGAAATCATTGGTGGATGCTTATGTTCAATCCGTTATGGATATGGGCGTTGCCTGCTGTCACCACACGTGCGGCAATCCATCGCTGAATGAATTTATTGTCGGTCAAATGTCTGTTCTCGGTTATTCCGAAGAAGAGATGGTATCTTACTTGGAAATCGTTGAAAAAGCAACCCAAGAAGAGTATTCGATTCCGTCTTCAAACACAACATCGAAATCTTCAGGAAGTGGTTACGGCATGGCAACAGCAGTTGAAGCCGGCGAACCTGCAAACGGCGAAGCCAACGATGAAGGCGAAGAACAGTCTGATGAAGGCAGCCAAAATCCGGGCGTTGGTATTGACGGAACGGAAACGGGAACACCGACAACAGAAGTCAGTGGGTTTGAAGTGACGGTTTCAAATGCGGTCAGTTCGGTTCGTGATTTCATCCAAAATCCGACTTTCTCAACGTCAAGCATCATTGCAATTGCAATTGTTGTATTAATCGTCGGCGCCGTCTTCTACGGTTTCAGAAGAAAGAATGTCTAATCTGCCAAAAATGATCAGGCTGCAAAAAAAGTTTTAAAATGATTGCCGGATTTTTCCGGCAATTTCTTTTTTATTTTTTTGTGACATAACACCGCTAAACATAATCGAAAAAATCCAAACATGGATGTGATGCAAATGATAAGAAAAAATCTGATAAAAGAATCACAACCTGCAATATCTCGAACCGGGAAAATAGCCGGCGGTACAAAAAAATCGTCAGAAAAAGCTTTTGATGCCGTGGTTCTCGGAAAAAACAAAGACAAAAAAACTGCGACAGGAATCGATTATTCTAAAAAGATTTCAGATGTTCCGGTTTATCGTCCTTTTTCAGGCCGAAAAAAAACAGATATTTGAAATTTATTTTTTTTAATTTTATTCTAACCCGTCGGTAAATCGTTTTTCTTTTTTCGTTTTTGATTTTCACGTTTGATTTCGTGTTTGCTTCTCGCCTTTAATTTTCGCGTTTGATTATCGAATTACAATCATTAAAATACGTGAAAAATAAAGCTCTGTCTCGGTCTTTTCCAATACTATTTTATATTTAAAGTCAATTGACTTATCCAAAACAGAGATCTCTTTATTCGGGAGCTTTTACGCCTCTCGTTTTCTTTTTATCTGTTATTCTTTTTGAAATGTGATTGATTATGGCACAAAAACCGCAAACATTAGCTGAAAAAATTATCAGCGGCCGTGCCGGCAAGGACGTTTATGCCGGCGACATCACACTTGTGGATGTGGATGTGACCGCTGTTCAGGACGGAACGGGACCGCTCGCGGTTCAGCAGCTTGAAAAGATGAATTTGGTTCAGGCGGCAAATCCGGACAGAACCGTTTTGTTCATCGACCACGCCGCGCCCAGTCCGCAGAAGGACTTGTCCAACGCGCACGTGATTCTCAGAACGTTTTCCAAAAAAACAGGCGCACACCTCTCCGAAGCCGGCGAAGGCGTCTGCCACCAGCGTTTGGTTGAAACATACGTGAATCCGGGAGACGTTCTCATCGGCGCCGATTCCCACACCTGCACATCCGGCGCGCTCGGCGCATTCTCAACCGGCATGGGCTCAACCGATGTCGCCGTCGGAATCGCGCTCGGCAAAACCTGGTTCCGCGTTCCCGAAACTTTCCTCGTCAACGTGACGGGCGCGTTTCCCAAAGGCGTTTACGCCAAAGATTTGATTCTTCATCTCATCGGCCTCATCGGCGCTGACGGCGCAACGTACAAGGCGCTTGAATTCCGCGGCGAAACCGTTGAAAAAATGACCATGTCCCAGAGATTTACGCTCGCCAATATGGCTGTTGAAGCCGGCGCGAAAGCCGGTCTCTTTGAAACCGACGCAACGACCAAAGCGTATCTCGAAGAACGCGGCCGCGGCGACAAGTTCAAAGAAATCAAAGTCGACGACGGGGCAGTTTACGAACGCGTCATTGACATTGACGTCTCCAAGCTTGAGCCCACCATTTCAAAGCCGCACACCGTTGACAACACGGTGACCGTCGGCGAAGTCGCGGGAACCAAAATCGACCAGGTCTTTATCGGCACCTGTACAAACGGCAGAATCGACGACCTTGAAATCGCCGCAAAGATTCTGGACGGCAAAGTCAGACATCCCGACACGCGCCTGATTATTGTTCCCGCTTCCAAAGAAATCTATTTGCAGGCCGTTCAGAAAGGCTACATTGAAACATTTATCAAAGCCGGCGCAATCATCATGGCCCCCGGCTGCGGCCCGTGTGTCGGCGTCCACGAAGGCGCGCTTGCCGACGGCGAAGCATGCCTGGCCACGCAGAACCGAAATTTCCAAGGCAGAATGGGCAACACGGAAGGATTCATTTACTTGGGATCCCCCGCCGTTGCCGCAGCAACAGCGATTGCCGGCGTCATTGCAGACCCGCGCGAGGTGATTTAAAATGACAGAAACAGTTTACAACGGCAAAGCCTTCAAATTCGGTGACGACATCAGCACCGATCACATTGCCCCCGGCCGTTTGTTCCATTTAAGAACAAACCTCCCCGAACTCGCCAAACACGTTTTGGAAGACGCGGACCCCGAGTTTGCCCAAAAAGTTCAGAAAGGCGACTTCGTCGTTGCCGGAAACAATTTCGGTCTCGGATCCTCCCGCGAACACGCGCCGACAATCATTAAAATGGCCGGCGTGAGCGCCGTTTTGGCAAAATCATTCGCCCGCATTTTCTACAGAAACGCAATCAACGTCGGTTTGCCGGTTTTGATTTGCGACACTGATCAAATCGATGAAGGCGACCAATTGGAAGTCGACCTTGCCGGCGGCATCATCAAAGACGTCACAAAAGGCATTGAATTGACTTTCTCACCGCTTCCCGACGCGATGATCACAATTCTCAATGACGGCGGCCTTGTCGCTCATATTGAGAAAAATAAAGGCTTTAAATTCGATTAAATCGAAAAAAAAATCGAAAACCAGATTAAATATATGAAATCAAAATCGAAAAGTTCAATTGAACTTTTCCTTTTTCAATTTTAAAACATGCCGGGCACTCTCACACAGCAGAGAATTCAAGTGCCGGGATACTGTGCCGCAGCAACTCATCGGTTTACCCGCACACGCGTGGGGAATTCTTTTTTTAAACTCATCATTTTTATTCAAAATACGGTTCACCCCCACACACGTGGGGAATTCACTGCCACCGCTGACGAACGCTGTCGAAAATATGAACGGATTGATAAGAAGAATATTCCCGAAAAACACAAATTTCTCAGAAATAAGTCCGGAACAAATAAAACCAGTAGAAAATATGTTGAATAATAGACCGAGTAAGTGCTTGAAGATCGGAATTTAGAAATAAAAACAAACTTTAAAATAATAATGGAGTCATTCAACCCTATACCTTTAATTCATAAAAAACAGGAGATATAAATGACGGAAGAAAACATGCCTCAAAAAAATGTTCCGGCGCAGCCCGGACAGCCGATTGAAATTGTTATTGAAGTTTCAAAAGAAGAAGATTTTAAACGCTTTTACGCAATCGGCGCGATCGGGGTTAACAATATTTATGATTTCAGAGTCAGTTTTTACAATGACGATCCCGAACTCGGACAGAGAAACGGCGTGAAAAAGATTCAGCGCAAAATCGGAACGGAAGTGATTTTATCACCGGTGGCGGCCAAAGAGCTTGCCCGCTGGCTCACGCAGAATGTCAAGGATTATGAAACCAAATTCGGCGAAATCAAAGGTCAGTCCGGGCCGAGAGGAAATTCCAAAGGGACGGCAGACAGCGACAGCACGGTTTTGGACGGATACGCTTAACTTTGCAAATCTGCTGCAAAAAAAATCGGAAAGCTATAAACCTTTATATGCAATAAATGCAATTTTAAATGCCGAAATCTTATTTTTTTTTAAAAAGTCGCTGATTTTTTAAAATTTAAAAGTTTTCAGGTTTTTTATTATTCTTAATTTTTATTCAAGTCAGAAGAGAGGGATTATTTTGTTCCCAAATAAGAAAGTTCAAAAGATTGTCGGATCACGTGTTCTTGTTGAGATGAAGGGCGATACCAACCTCCTTGAAGGAACGCTCAGCACTGTTGATGATTATATGAATCTGCATTTGGTCGACACTGTCGAAATCGTAAACGGTCAAAAGGAAAGGTCACTCAAATCCGTTGTTTTGAGAGGCAACAACATTATTTTAATTACACCCGTTGACGAATAAACTCTCAAACTCCCTTTAGCTCTTTGTTTTTCAAAAAAGAAGCTGAAACATCAAAGGAGACCAATATGAGTGCAACTGTAAAAAAAGAGAGTACAAAGAAAAAAAGTACAAAAAGCGCGGAAGCGGAAGCTGTTGAAGTCGAAACAGCAAACGCAGAAGCGCCTGCTAAAAAGACAGCGGCAAAACCGGCAGCGAAACCCGCGGCAAAAACTGCAGCAAAACCGGCAGCAAAGCCCGCGGTAAAAACTGCAGCGAAACCTGCGGCAAAGCCCGCAGCAAAAACTGCAGCGAAACCGGCAGCAAAACCGGCTTCGAAAACCGCAGCAAAGTCCGCGGCAAAAACTGCCGAAGTTATTGTTCCCGAACCGGCCGAATCCGAAGAAGAGCCCGTCACGAAGACACGCGGCAGAAAATCAAAAGCAACGGAAGAAATTCAGCCGGCAGAAGAAGCTGTCAAAAAAACGACACGCAAATCAAAAACAACCGAAGCGGCTGCAGATGATGCAGAATCTTCGGACGATGAAACCGGTGATGCAGGAGCAGCAGAGACTGCCGAAGCAGCGCCGAAAAGAAAATATACACGCAGAAAGAAGGCGGACGATGAAACGGCTGTCGAAGAAGGAACTTCCGCCGAAATCGAAGTTTCAGCCGAAACGCCCGTGAAAAAACCGGGCCGAAAAAGCAAAAAAGAAGCTGAACCGGCCGAGCCGGAAGAACCCGAAGACATTGAAACGCAAACCTTCAATTTGATTAAAAATACGCCGGGCGGCATATACCAAAATGAAATTTGGAAGCAGCTGAATATCGACAGCCGCAAGTGTTCCCGCGTTTTAAAGAAATTGCTGGATTCCGGACAGATTATTCGGGAAGAGGCTGTTGCCGGCGGAACGAAAACGTATCTGTTAAAGACGGCCGCAGAAGAGCGCAAGAAAAATTATGATGTTTTGCTTGTCAAAGGCACATTCTCTCCGTGTACGGGCTGTATGGGCGAATGCCGTCCCGAATATTGTCCCGCATTAACGTTTTGGATTATGAACATCCATGACAAACCTGAGGAGCTTTATGCTGCGATGGGCTACAACAGCAATGCGGAACCCGATCAAGGCGAACATGAAATGCCCCCCGAATTCCTTGAAGAAATGGAAGCCGGCGAGTATGAGTTCGACGATGATGACGATAACGGAGATCTTGTTTTTGAATAACGGCTGAGCCGATTATTCAAAACTTTTTTTATTTTTTCTTTTGTTTTGTCTTATTTTGTCTTTTGTTTGTCTTATTTTGTCTTTGTTTTGTCTTATTTTGTTTTTTGTTTTCGTTTTATTTTGTCTTTATTTGTTTTCGTTTTTGTTTTTACTTCGTTTTTATTTTTGTTTCAATTCTTTTTATTTTCATTTTCATCGGCTGTAACATATCTGCCGCATTGCTTGTATCAGAGTTTGCATTTCCATGTGTGTCAGCACATTTTTATCACATCCGCTCGCTGCGCGAGCGTGGGCACAGATTACCTTGCCGATTCCGTTTGCGCTGTTGCCTTCCAGATTTTGTCAATACAGTTGCAGACTTGTCGGCCTGTCTGCTGCCGCCGCCGTCTGCACCGTCTGCACGCCTGTGCCGACTGTGCTATTTGTGCCGTCTGCCGCGCGCGAGCTGCCGGGATTTTAAAAATAAATCAAAATCGTACCCTTTTTTTGAAAATGCCTTTTTTTGCTGAAAGATTTTTGTTTCATTCTTGCTTTGACTTCCGAATATTTTTGTGATGCTTATTTAAATGAAAAGGAAAAGCGAACGGACTAACCAAAATGTATATATACCAGCGATTCCTTGTTATGCTCTGTTCACAAGCCTTAAAATAAGGATGCGTGAACCTCTTTGAATTAAAAACGAATCGCATAGATATATGTGCTCCGATAGTGTAGCTCGGCCAATCATTCCGGCCTTTCGAGCCGAAGACTCGGGTTCAAATCCCGATCGGAGCACCATTTCCTTTTATTATTCTTTATAATTGTTTTTTATAATTCTTATTGTTAATCAGATCATTTGAAAAAACAGGAATGAGTTTCATGGTTTTAAAAACCGCTTTTTGTTTTGATCCCGAAGATTATCCGAGGGCTGCAGCTGTTTTTGGTGAGTTGGAATCAACTTCGGCTTCTGCAGCTGATTCAGCGGCACTTGGTGATTTGAAATTTGATGATTCGAAACATGATGATTTGAATGCGGAGATGATTCCGGATTTGTTATCCGAATCAGACATAACGGTCGTTTTTATCGGCAAGCATACTTTTGAAAACGCTTTTTGTCTTCAAATGATTGATGAAAGTTTCCGCCGCGGGAATGCATTTCTTGCCGTTTATCTCAACAATGCCGAAGATGTCCGAAAAACAGGGAAAGAAATTCTCGGCAAGAATCCGTTTGAACTGTTCTATTTTGAGTATAAAGACGGTACGACAACGCTGAATCAGGGAGCGGTTGTTCTTCCGGGAATGCTCAAGCGCCGGGTTTCTTCAAAAGAAATGAAAGCAAAAGCTGATTTCGTTAAAGTTTATGATTACATCAATGACAACGGCGCCGAAAATCTGATGAAATGGATTGAAGAGGAACGTCAAAGGAAAGCGGATTTTTGGGTGGAATGCGGGAAAATCAGCAAAGAAGAATGGCCGAGCGCTTTAAAAGTAACGCATAAAGGCGGAATTGTCAGTTTCTTTTTGTATTATGATTGGGTGACTTATTCCCCCGATCTTAAAAAACAAATTTAAGGCCTTTGGTTTTTGATTTTTGTTTTTAAGGCCTTTAACTTTTGATTAAGGCCTTTAACTTTTGGTTTTTGTTTTTAAGACCTTTAACTTTTGATTTTTGTTTTTAAAGTCTTTAATTTTTGATTTTAAAATTCCTGCCGTTTAATTCTGATCTATTCGGATTTCGCCCCATTCTTTTTGGAGCGCGTCGCTGACGGCTTTTCGAAGATTCATATAATTGTAATAGCCGCTTCTTTTCATATGAACGTTAACGGCGGGGATTGAAATCTCAAACAAATCGGCAAGATCTTTTTGAGGCACTTTTGTATCATAGCCGTAACGGTAAATGCTTTCCCGAACGATATTTTTTTGTTTGTCCGTCCATCCGCGCTCGATGAAATCGCAAAGATTCAGGCTTTCGTTGATGACTTCAATCCAAGTGTCTTTGTTTCTTTCATTGTCTTCCGTTTCAAAAAGGATTTTCGGGCGGGTATAGCTTTTGTTTTTCTTCATCTGCTGAATCGCAAATCCGGCGTTCCAGTAAGCTGGTCCGTCCGGGCGGTTGCTGCTTTTTTTATTGATCTCGGAATAAATCGGCCCGATTCCGATTCCGAACCTCAGCTCAAGCGGGTCGGCCAGATATTCAATCTTATCCAAAATTTCAAGAACAGACGCTGCGTTTTGAATCAAACCCTGAAACTCGTCGCCGAGCGTCAATTTAAAATCATAAGCAATATCGTTTTTGTATTCCTTATTGATTTGTGTTAAAACATCGTCGACCTTGTATTGCATCTCATACCGTTCTTTATTTACCATTTTTTCGGCGGAAATGATGTTTCCGATTACCGCAAAATACATGTTTAACTGTTCCCGTTATGTTTATTTATGTCAATTTAAAGTTGAAAATTGAAAATTGAAGCCGGAAGTTGAAAATTTAAAGTTGGAAAATTGAAAACTGAAAACTGAAAACTGAATTCATTTTGTCTAAATGATGAAGGCTTGTTTTGTTATTAATTCTTTTTATTTAATTATTCCAAGATTAATTTTGACCGAATAATATCCCGGCATTTAATTAAAAACGATATATTCCCGAAAATTTAAAAATTTTCTGTTAATTCCGTTTTTTTTAATTTTATTTGTTTAACCCGTCGATTTCGAATGGAAATCATAAGGCGCCGTGATTGACAATGATTAAAAACTGCGGTTTCGTTTTTTCATCTTATTTTCAAAATTTGTGCGGCTCGCGCGAACGGCGGGCGGCAGGCAAGCAGCAGGCAGCGGGCAGCAGGCAGCAGGCAGCGGTAACAATGCCGGCAGCTGACAGGCCGGCCAATCGGCAACTGTATTTACAAAATTGAAGACAGCAGTGCAAACAGAAAACTGAAGGTAATCTGTGCCCACGCTCGCGCAGCGAGCGGATGTGATAAGAATGAGATGATAAGTATGGCGCATGCAGCAGATGCAACGGCAGCGAATCCAACGGCGACAAACACAGGCGCAACAGATGCAAACAGCAGCAGAAACGAATGATAATGGAAACAGGCAGTAATAAAACAGTTTGTGAAACACTGAATAAATCTAATAATCGGTAAATATGAGAGAAATAACAAGATTGAAATAAAAAGGAGCTTGTTTTAATTGCAAATCAGCAATTTATTCAATAAACAAATCATTTAAAAAATCAAAAAGGGTACGGGTTATTGTTATGTTTATCGGCGGTGAAAAATATCATCCCCATCATAAAAATTGTATTGAGGTTCTTAATCCCGCAACCGGCGAGTTGATTGAAAAAGTTTCGTCAGCCTCTCCGGAAGACGTTGATAAAGCCGTTCAATCATGCGCATCGGCTTTCGGGCCGTGGGCCGAAAAATCATATGCCCAAAGAAGCGCCGTTTTATCGGGAATTTCAGCGGCGCTGAAGGAAAAGCGCCGGTCGGAAACTTTGGCCGTCATTTTGACAAAAGAGCAGGGGAAACCGCTTGCCGAATCCCGCCGCGAAATGGAAGGCGTTATTGCGGTGATTGATTATTTTACCGGACTTTCTTCTTCCGTTCACACCGATTTTTTTGAAAACAAAAATAACGGCAGCTGTTCTTTTACACTCAAAAAACCCCTCGGCGTTTGCGCCGCCGTTCTGCCGTGGAATATGCCGGCGCTGATTCTGGCCTGGAAATTGATTCCCGCGCTTTTGACCGGCAACACATGCGTCGTGAAGCCTTCGTCTGTTTGCCCGCTGACCGTTTTGGAAATGGCGTCAGTATTCTATGAAGCCGGACTTCCGGCAGGCGTTTTTAACGTCGTGACCGGAGACGGTGCGTCCGTCGGAAAACAATTTGCTTCCTCTCCCGACGTTCGAAAAATTTCGTTTACCGGAAGCGTTGACGCCGGCCGAAATTTGAGCGCGGAAGCCGCAAAACACGGCAAACGCATCACATTGGAACTCGGCGGCAGCGACGCCATGATTATTTGCGATGATGTTGGCATCGGCACCGACACTGATCTCGGCACCGACACTGATCTCGGCACTGACACAGGCACCGGCATTGACACAGGCATCGGCATGAACATCTCCGACTGCGCTTTTAAAGCCGTTCAGTCCCGTTTTTTTAACTGCGGTCAAGCTTGTATTTCGCCGAAACGGATTTTTGTTTTTGAATCCGTTTTTGATCAATTTGTGGAATCCGCGTTAGAAGCCGTTTCTCAAATCAAAATCGGCCCGGGTTTGTCGGAACATGCGACAATGGGACCGCTCAGTTCTGCAAAAAGTCTTCAGAGCATGATTGATTTTGTTAAAAAAGCGCGTTTTGAAGGCGCTCAAATTCGGGCCGGCGGTAAAATCCCGGAGAACAAGGATGATTCTGATTTTGACTTCGGAAAAGGATATTTCTTTGAGCCGACGGTGATTACAAATGTGCCGAATGATTCTGTTCTTCTGAAAGAAGAAGTGTTCGGCCCGATCATGGTGATTAATCCTGTGAAAGATTTGGACGAAGCGATTTCGGCCGCCAACAACACGAATTTCGGTCTCGGCGCTTCTATTTGGACAAATAATTTAAACTGCGCCAAACGCGGCGTTGAAGAATTGGAAGCCGGCGTCGTTTGGGTCAATCAGCATGCCAAAATCCTTCCCGAACTGCCGTTTGGCGGCGTTAAAGACAGCGGAATCGGCCGGGAAAACGGTTATGGCGTTTTGAATGATTATTTGGAAACGAAAACAGTTGTCTTTAAATTTTGATTCCCGATTTATTTTTTAATTGTATTTACTTTATTTCAATTGTGTTTACTTTCTTTAATTGTATTTGCTTTATTTCAATCGTACTTACATTCTTTAATTGTACTTGCTTTACTTCAATCGTATTTACTTTCTTTAATTGTACTCTCTTTAATTGATTTAATTCAATTTAATTCTGAAATTATTAAAATGACGGTGATTTTTTGGTAACAATCGGCACACCTCTGACAGATACGGCAACAAAAGTTCTTCTCTGCGGTTCCGGCGAACTCGGCAAAGAAGTCGCAATCGAACTTCAGCGCCTCGGCGTTGAAGTCATTGCGCTTGACCGCTACGAAAATGCGCCCGCCATGCAGGTTGCACACCGCTCTTATGTTCTTCCGATGACGGACGGCACGGTTCTTCGGGAAATTATTGAAAAAGAAATGCCGGATTTTATCGTTCCCGAAATTGAAGCGATTGCAACCGACACGCTTGCAGAAATTGAAAAAATCGGCATTCACGGAAAACAAATCAAAATCGTGCCGTCGGCAAACGCCGTTTCATTGACAATGAACCGCGAAGGCATTCGCCGCCTGGCCGCCGAAGAACTGAAGCTGAAAACATCCAAATATTATTTCGCCGAAACAGACGAAGAAGTCAAAACCGCGGCCGACAGTCTCGGATTTCCGTGTTTGATTAAACCGATTATGAGTTCATCCGGAAAAGGCCAAAGCATAATTCGAAGCGCCGGTCAGATTTCAGACGCGTTTGAAAAGTCTCAGCGTGAAGCCCGCGGAAGCAGCAGCACCGACGGAAAACCGATGAAAGTGATTGTTGAAGAATTCATTGATTTTGATTACGAAATCACGCTTCTGACTGTCCAAAGCGTTTCCGGAACAATTTTCTGCGAGCCGATCGGCCACATTCAGATCAGCGGCGATTACCGCGAATCCTGGCAGCCTCAAAATATGCATCCCGAAGCACTCAAGCGCGCTCAAAAAATTGCCGGCAAAATCACGAAGGCACTCGGCGGTTACGGGATTTTCGGCGTCGAACTTTTCGTCAAAGGCAAAACCGTTTATTTCAACGAAGTTTCGCCGCGCCCGCACGATACGGGAATGGTGACAATGATTTCTCAGGATTTGTCTGAATTTGTGCTTCATACGCGCGCTTTTTTGAACTTGCCGATTCCCGCTGAAAATATGAAAGGAAAGAAAAATAAAAAATCCGGTTTCAAAGTTGTCAAACAAAACGGACCGGCAGCATCCAAAGCGATTTTCAGAACCGGAACATCAAAGAAAATTTCGTATTCGGGATTGGAAAAAGCATTGGACGAAAAAGACACACAGATTCGACTGTTCGGAAAACCTGAAATCCGTAAAGAAAGACGGCTCGGGGTTGCTTTGGCGAAAGGGAAAACTGTGAAAGAAGCGAGGAAAAAGGCAGCAAGAGTTGATAACAAAATTGACATAAATTTATAATATATGATTTGCCTATTTAATTTGCCTATATTATGTGCGTAAAAACGTTCATATGGGGCAGGTTTATCAAAAAATTTAATTTAATATGTTTTTTGTTTAATTTTTACAGCAGGGATAAATATGGATTTTATTATGTATATTATTATATTTTTTGCAGTATTGCTTATGATTTTTGTCGCAATGTGGGAAAATAAAAGATCTGAAAAAAAGATGGATGATAACAATTTTACTGTTCGCCAACCGAAAGTGTATTTATTGATAAGTATATTGGGTGTCTTGTTTGGTTTTTTAATGATTATATTAATGACCGTTGTATTTCCGAATGATACAGCTGATTTATGGGTTTACCTTTTCTTTTTGCTCTATGTTGTTTTCTGCTTAATTTTCTTTATTTATTGTGTTTCGTGGAAAGTGCAGGTTGAAGATGACAAAATTTTGTATTCTCCCTTTGCCGGTATTAATAAAAATTTTGCCGTCAGCGACATAACAAATGTAAAAATGAGATATGGAGAACTTAAAGCATACTCTGGAAATAAAAAACTTTTTTCTGTGGGATCAATGACTAACGGATACAAAAAACTTGCTTCTCGGCTTCAAAAAGAGCAGCAAATCCAATTTGATTTCTGATTAATAATTAAATTTGAGAGATTAAAAATGACTCAACCCTACCCGACTTATGAACTCAAAATCGCCGGCCTCACACGCTACCTCCCGATTTGTCCCGTTGACGAACATTTAGACATTGCCGGCTTCGTTATTTTTTCCGACGTCGAGCTGACAATCGCCTGCGCCACCGATCTTCTTAAGATTTTGTCTGACAGCAGCGTTGATTATGATGTTTTGCTCACCGCCGAATCCAAAGGCATACCGCTTGCCTATGAAATGTCCCGTCAATCCGGCAAAAAATACATCTTGGCGCGCAAAGGCAAAAAACTTTACATGCGCGATCCCGTCGCCGTTGACGTAAAATCCATTACGACCGAAAAAATTCAAACCCTTTATTTGGATGCCGGCGACATGGAATATTTAAACGGCAAGCGCATTCTTCTCGTCGACGACGTTGTCAGCACCGGCGAATCAATGGCGGCGATGGAAGAACTTTGCAGAATTGCAGGCGGCACGGTTGCCGGAAAAGCTGCGATTTTGGCGGAAGGCGATGCCGCCGACCGCAAAGATTTGATTTACCTTGAAAAATTGCCGCTTTTCTTCAAATGAAAAATTTAAATCAGTTTTTTTGATTTTTCTTTTTTCATGACAAATTTCTTTTTCTAATTATATTTATTTTATTTATTTGTCGTTTTTGTCTAATTGGTTAAATTTTAGCCGAATTTGTATAATTTAATGAATTTGCGATTTGTTTTCATCATTTTTTTAAAAATGGTGCCGTTCGCGCGCGGTGATGGCAGCAAATGATAACAGAAATGAGAATCATATCCCAGTTCCAAAGTAGATGGTTATATTAAAAAAGTAGATCTTTAAAATACAAAATGATGTGGATTCCATTTTTTAATTTATCTCAATTGCAAACTTTGAGAGTATTTTAATGCTTCTCTTTTGTATCTTATTAAAGACAAATGTTGCAAATTTATATGTTGAGTTTCATTTTTTAATAATATATATAAATCATCATCTTGATTTATATATATTTCATCAAATGTTATGTCATAACTTTTTTGTAATTCTATTGCTTTTTCTGAATACAAATCTATTTCATGTTCCATGTGATTATTCGTTGAAAAAATGTATAAATTATTTTCTTTAAATATTGAATAATCACCACTGTTTATTCTTTTAAGTTTTGTATTTAATGTATTTAAAAGGAAACTTAAACTATGATTTATACCATAACTATTCCCAATTGCTTTTTCGTTTTTAAAATATACATCCATTCCAAGTTTCTTTAAATATTTTAAATCCTCTGGTTTAATATCGTTTTTATTTTTTCCTTTAATTCTTGTATTATAAACGTCATTTCGAAAAAATTCGTTAAGTTGGGGTGATATTGTTACTTCAATTCCTATATTTTTTTCATTAGTTTGAAGATCAGGCATTTCTACTTGTTTCAATGATGAATATTTTTCAGGCGAATAATCTATTAAAACAAGCATGGCATATTTTTCCCAATAATTCTTGTCCTAACAAGTCATGTTAAATCATTTATTTAAAATTCATTTGTGATTATTTAAAATATTTTGAACCAAAACTTCCAACTCATCGCGGTCGACGCTTCTTTGTTCGGTTTCGGTAATGACTTTGACTTGATCAAAAAGAGCGCAGAAATCGTCTTCTTCCAGCTCGTAGCCGATGTCTTTGATAATTCCGGCCAGCGCTTTTGTTCCGGTATGTTTGCCGACGATTAAATTTCTCTTGCCGCCGACCATTTCCGGAAGGAACAGTTCGTACGTTCTCGGATTTTCAAGAATTGCAGCGACATGAATACCGGATTCGTGGGAAAAAGCATTCTGGCCGACAACGGATTTATTGATGGCGACATCAATCTTTGACGCGTCTCTGACTTCGTGAGACAAAGCCACCAAATTATGAAGATCATAACGCTCAATGCCGTATTGAACGCGCAGATTCATGAGAATTTCTTCAAGCGCCGCATTTCCGGCGCGCTCGCCGATGCCGTTGACAGTGGTGTGAATCTGAAAGGCGCCGGCTTCGGCGGCCGCCAGCGTGTTCGCAACGGCCAAACCCAAATCATCGTGGCAGTGCATACAGATTTTTGTTTTCTTTGTGTCAATCGCATTGTAAATCTGGTCCACCAAATAAGTGGCCGTCGTCGGGTTCAAAATGCCGATTGTATCGGCGATGCTCACATAATCCGCATTTCTTTCTTCCGCCATTTTAAAAGCATCAATCAGACGGGGAATCGGTGTCCGCGTCGCATCTTCGGCCGCAAATCTGACGCCGATGCCGTGATCCTTGGCATACTCGACAGCGTTCATCGCAACATCCAGCATTTCTTCCAAACTTTTGTGATATTTGTATTTCAAATGCAGATTGGACATCGCCAAAAAAATGCTGACAAAATCAACATCGCAGTCAATCGCTGTTTCCACATCCTTCTGCGTTGAGCGGCAAAGACAGCAAATTCGAGCGTCCAGTCCCATGTTGGCGATGGATTTGACAACATCCTTTTCCGCATCAGACACAACCGGGAAGCCGGCTTCGATAACTTCAACGCCGATGTCATCCAAATGCTGTGCGATCGACATTTTCTGCGCTTTTGAAAAAGCAACGCCCGGCGTCTGTTCCCCGTCCCTGAGCGTCACATCGCAAATTTCAATGTCAATGTCCTTGATTTTTACAAAATCCATTAAACTGTTGCGGCAGTAATCCGGATATTGTTCCTCATGTGTTTGGTTTTCCATTTTTGTATTTCCTTTGATTTTGTTTTTGAGTTATTTTTGAATTTGAATTTTGAATTATTCAATTAATAAGTTTGAATTTTAGTTTGAATTTTAAATTATTCAATTATAAGTTTGAATTGTAGTTGAATTGTTAAGTGAATTGTTAAGTGAATTGTGAAAATTTAAGTTATTCAATTTTGAATTTGATTTTTGTAATTTTATGAAACGGATAATTATGATAAATTCGTGAATCCATGAATAATGCAAACGGCTGAAAAAGTTGTAAAATGAGAATAATCGGGATAAACCCGGAATAAACAGTTATCGCATTGAATTGTTTTGTAAAATTGATTTTGCTGATTTGCTGAGACAGAAATCGCTGATTATTTATTGGATTTCGTATTAAACGTCTATTCAGACAGAAAAAAACGGGTATAAATATTTATGTCTTTCGTCCCTTTAGGGTTACTCAAAGTTCATTTTTGAATATTCCGGCGGACTTTTTATTACAAAAATTCGGGGTTTACGCATATGGCGGCAGAGCAAACGTTTGATTTTGAAAAATATACTGATAAATATTTTTTAAGGGCCTATGAGATCCTTCAAAAAGAAAATTTAAATCCGTTCGTCCGCGCTCAAATTTTTGTCCGCAAAGGTCCGGGAATCATGGCCGGCATGACAGAAGCCGTTACATTCATCCGAAACAATTCAGACCTGGAAAAAAACGGCGGCCGCATTTATGCACTCGCCGACGGCGAATCATACGAACCGCTGGAAACGATTTTGCTTTTGGAAGCCCCGGTCCTGGATATTGTCCGCCTGGAAACGGTTTATCTCGGAATAATCAGCTCGTCGCTTGCAATTCTGAACGACAGTCAGCAATTGAATCTCAAAAATGCCGAAGAAAGAATGCGCTCTGTTGTCAGCGCTGCCGGCACCCGCCCCGTTACATATTTCGGCGCCCGTCACTGGCACTATAAAGACGATGCCGCAATTTCCAAAGCCGCAATCGACGGCGGGGCCGTCGGCGCATCGACAGACATCGGCGCCGCTTATCTCGACAAAGAAGGCGCCGGAACAATTCCGCACGCTCTTGAAAACATTTACGCATGGAAAGACGGCAAAGACAGCGCCGTCAAAAACGCCACAATTGCTTTTGACCGTCATATGCCTGCAAATGTCGTCCGTATCGCGCTGATTGACTACAACAACAAAGAAATTGACGATGTTCTTCAAACGGCCGCGTCTGTCCCGTCCCTTGCCGCCGTTCGGATTGACACCTGCGGCGAAAACATCGGCCAGGGCGCGCTTTCAATGAAAGATTTGGAAAACAAAACCGAACCCGAGATTGCCGCTCTTTTGAAAGCATTCTTCAGCACGGAAACAGAGATTGAAGTTCCCGCAGGCGACGAAAAATATTGGTTCGGAACAGGCGTTTCCGTAACCGGCGTTTACGCCGTTCGAAAAGCACTGAATGAAAACGGATTTGAAAACATTCAGATTATGCTTTCCAGCGGATTCGGCGACGCCAAAAAAGTGGAAGCATTTACCAAAGCCGAAAAAATCATCGGAATGAAACTTTTTGACAGCCTCGGCGTCGGCGGCATTTATGATTCCCGTGACTCGACAATGGATATTGTGGCCGTCGGCGAAACCATTGATTCCATGACACCGACGGCAAAAGTCGGCCGAACGTACCGCCCGAATCCGAGATTAAAAAGAATTGTTTGAAACGAAACATTTGAAATCGAAAGTTTGAAACAAAATGAAAAGTTTGAAATAAAAAACTTGGAACAAAAAGCTTGAAACAAAAAGCTTGAAACAAAAAGCTTGAAACAAAAAGCTTGAAACAAAAAGCTTGAAACAAAGGGCTTGAAATAAAGGGTTTGAAACAAAATGTTTGAAATAAAACGGCGGTGACAGCAGTCATGACGAAACCTCAAAAATTAAGAGATTTTGCAAAATACTATTTTTCAGAATTTTCCGATGACGCCGAAAATGCCGAAAATGCCGGTCTTTTTTTGACGGATGCGGAAATTGAAATGCTTCCGGCAAACAAACAAAAAATCGGCGACATTCTTATTGTTTCAATTCCCGAAGCACTTTCTCACAAAAAAAGTGAAATCGGCAAACTTCTTTTATTGATGGATTCAAAAGCGCGGCTGGTTTTAAATGACGGCGGCATTTCCGGTCAATTCCGAATTCCGCAGCGCGAAATTATTGCCGCTCGTGACGGAACGGATCTTTCAACAGAAACAATTCACAAAGAAAACGGCTGCAAATTTAAGCTGGACACTGCCCAAATTATGTTTTCCAAAGGTAATTTGACGGAAAAAAAGATTCTAACAAAAAGCTGTAATGGTGAAACGATTATTGACATGTTTGCCGGCATCGGTTATTTTTCAATCCCGATTGCCGTTCATTCAAATCCGTCAAAAATCCTCGCCGTAGAATTAAATCCGGTTTCTTACGGGTATTTGTGTGAAAATATTCGTTTAAACGGCTTAGAATCGGTTATTGAGCCGATTTGCGGGAATTGCCGGACATCGACGCCCGTTAATATCGCGGATCGAGTTTTAATGGGCTATGTCGGCACAACGCATGAATATCTGGAAACCGGCATCCAAGCCGTCAAAAAAGAAGGCGGTTTTCTTCATTATCATGAAACCGTTCACGAACGTGATTTCCCCGACAGAGCCGCTGAACGAATTCAAAACGCAGCTGAAAAATGCGGCCGAAAAGCCGTGATTTTGGAATCCCGTAAAATTAAAAAATATTCGCCGGGTGTTTGGCATGTTGTTATTGATGTAAAACTAAAGTAAAATGAATACAACAGAGAATACAATAAATGAATAAGTAAAAAAGATTTTTAATTATTCTTTTCCGATAATATCTGATTTCGGAACATTTTCAATCGGCAGCAATTTAATTTCATTGCAGGACGGGCATTGAAGAATGATTGTTTGGACATTCATGTCTTTGACTTCCATAAAAGAAGCAGATTGGCAAATACATTGAATTCTCATTTTATTACCTCTTGAATTTATGAACCAATAACAAAAAAGGGAAACATTTCTTATTTTTGAAATGCTTCCCCTAAAGTGCATCGACCGGGATTCGAACCCGGGTTTGCGGCTTGGAAGGCCGCAGTCATAGCCACTAGACCATCAATGCAAGTTGAAATCACTGTCAAAACAGCAATCATTAGAGAGAGTGATTTTATTTAAATATTGTGGTAATTGAATCCGCCGCCGTTTTTTGAAAAATCCGATTTGTTTATGCCACCAAATCAAAAACCGTGGCATATTCCCGTTTTTAGAAATTTTGGAAAATTTACCGATTCGCGTGATGGTGACAAAGCGATAAAACAGAATTTTTAAGGAATTATTTCACAGCTGTTGTATTCAATGCCTTGTGAAAAATCATCCAAACGGATGATTCCGTCCTTGATCAGTTTTTCAATCTCCGGTTTCTTTTTTTTAAGAACATTGACCAAAAAACGAACGGTGCCGCAAACTTCATGAAAACCCTGAACGCCCCATTTCATGGTGGCGTTTGCATAAAGACAGCGGCCGCCGCAGACATCTAAAATATCGCATTTCAAACATTCGCCCGAAACATGAATCACACGCAGCTGATCAGGCCGGCCATTGTAAATGTCGCCGGCATAATAGTCGCTCATGCCGCTCATCACAGGACAGGGGGAAAGTTTTCCGTCCGTCTGCACATTATATTCCGTCCAGGCGGCACCGCAGCGCAAATGCGTTTTTTCGCCGCGCAGCAATGAATTCATAAGATTGACAAACGGATACATATGCAAAACTTTGCCTTCCGTTTTCATTCGGCTGACCCAGGTGTCCGCCAATTTTTGAATCCCGGGATTGTAACTGTTGTTTACCCAGTCCAAAAAACCCTCGCGGCGCCTTTGATAATCATTTCTCCAAAAAAGAGCGTTGAGCTGCCAGTGGACGCTGTCAAAACAAAAATCCGGATTTTCAAAAAGATGCATGACGCTTTCATAAATATCCGTTTCTTCCTGAACCGTCATACGCGCAATAATTTCGCCGCCGAATCCTTTGCCGCGAGCGATATTCGCGTTTTTTACAATCAAATCATAAACCCCGTCGCCGCGGTAATAATCCGTCAGTTCGCGGCTGCCGTCAATTGATATTGAAATCGTATGAAGGCGCTGTAAATATTCCGCCGGCACCTGATCCAGCATTGTGCCGTTCGTGTGCAGCAAAAAAGTTTTTGCCGGAATCGTGTCCATGAACTCTTTCATTTTCCCGAGTTCAAGAAGCGGCTCCCCGCCGTAAAAAATAACTGTCGCATCCTTGTCTTTTGCAATAAAATCACGCAATACCGACGTTTCATAACAAATCGTTTCGGGAACATCATAATCAACGGCGATGCCGTCGTCAAAATCGTCAAAACAGTCGCAGACTTCTCCGTAACAATAACGGCATTCCAAGTCGCAGGCCATCGTCAGCGTGATAAAAAAATTAACCATAATCTCTGCTCAAAAATACGGTGATTCCTATTTAAAAGTAATCCGAAAAAGGAGATTGTTTTTTGACTCATTTATTAAAATTAGTGCTGTTCGCGCGCGGGAGGGCGAAGGAAAGAAAGAGAAAAAGAAAGAAAAGACAGAGAGAAAAACAGAGAAAAAGACAAAAAAAAGAAAAGATAGAAGATGATAGAAAAAAGAAAAGATAGAAAAAAGAAAGGGAAATAATGACGTCGAAAAAATATGAAAAAGGAAAAAAGGAATGATTAAAAATCATAATCCTTTTCCTTTGTTAATCTGCTTTTATCTCAGCGGAATTTTTGCAATGGCGTATGTAAAGAACATACTGAGCGCCATTTGAATAATCAGGAAAAGACCGATTCCTGACAGCATATTTTCAGTAATGAATGTCGGAAGGAAGTCATATGCCGTGCTGACATACATCAGAACGATTGAGACCAAAAACAAAACTTCGTAAACAATCAGCATTGATTTGCTGTTTTTGTTGGCGCTGATGTTGAAATAACGCCAAAGCATAATCCATGTTGCCGCGTGAATTGCCAAAACCGCTAAAATTGTAATGATTGCAAGCGACACGGGATCCGGCGTTCCGTCAGGTGCTGCCGGCAGCCACGGTACGTACATGGACAAATATTTGATTAAAATAATTGAAATAATTGTTAAAATAAAATTGACAATACCGAGTTTTTCTTGTTTTGACAGACTCATTTTTGTTCCTCGTTCAATCATTCAAACACAAATTTCTAAAACACAAATAAGCAACGAATAATCAATAGATAATTAAGATAATCAACAAATAATTAACACAGACAATTAACAAATAATTAACACAGACAATTAACAAATAATTAACATAAATAATTAAAATTCATCCGTAATTAAACTGTTCGTAAGTTACGGGAATCGTCAATAAAGTAAATTGCAAAACAAATATTAAAACAAATTGCAACGATTCCGGCAATATTAACGAAAAATAAAGGTTTTATAATTTTATAAATATCGGGATTTCATAAAAAACCGGAATTTTATAAAAACTCGTCCTGATATTCAAAATATTGAAAAAAAAATCAAAAAAAAAGACCGGCGAACCGATCTTTTATTTATCTGTTTTTAATTTGCTTTTATTTTGATTAATTCAATTTGCTCGAATCGGCATCATTCGAAGCGCTTTTGAGAAAATGAATTCCGCCAGGATTAAGAAAATGAACATAATCGGCAGAACCGCATTCAGAATTGTTTCAAAGTTGATGTTTCCGATGCCGTCGGGAAGCCACTGCATAGCCATCACAAGGTAAGAAATACCCAGAATGACAATGAACAGAATTTCATAAACTGCAATAAATTTCAAACTGTCCTGATTCGGGACCAAAAGTTTATACATTGCAATTAAGGCGCCGACATTGCCGAGAACGGCAAGAATAATGTAGCCGATAATCCAGGGCATTGCATCTTGGTATGTCATGAAAATGTTGCCGGTAATTAACAAATAAGCAACCATAATGATAAACACTGCAAACAGCCACAGTGAATAAGCAGAAGTAATTTTTCTTTGAATAGATTTGACCATAAATGAAACCTCATTTTTGTTTAATTGTTTTTAACTCCAATTACTAATGCTAAAATTATTTTTCATATTAATAATTTTACATTTTGAATTGTTTTAGTCGTTCGTTTTTATTTATCTTTCATCTCTCTTTTTTTATATTGCATATTCATACAAATAAATTACAGATGTAATAGTTAAAACGTTTTTATCCCTATATAATGTTACCTTTTAATAATTAATTTTTCATCCTTTTCAATTGATTTTCACTGCCGAGATTAAATTGTATTTCTATTTACAAATAAATTTCATTTAATTTCATCATAGATATATCCTATTAATTTTATAAATGTTTCTTTTTATTGGTTACAACTTTTTATTTCATAATTTTGAACATTTATCTTAATTTTATCTGAAATCTTAATTTTTGTCGGAATTTTTGAACTTCGTCGGAATTTTGTCAAAGTCAGGTTTCGCTTGAATTTCACTTAAATTTCGTTTAAATTTCACTTAAATTTCGTTTAAATTTCACTTAAATTTCGTTTGAATTGTCATTTATTTCATATAATTTCCGATTTCATTTTTATTCTCATCTATTTAAAAAGATTTAAAAACAGGAAAATAATTGTTATTAAATTGTTATTACTTTCACCTTACAATAAGCAGGTTTTTATCCTTTACCGAAAAGACAAGGATAAAATTATTAAAAAAATTCAAACTAATATGTTTTTATAAAATTCAACGAATTTATAAAATCGAATCGGCATTCAAACAAAAACAAAAAACATTCAAATAAACAAGACCGACTATGAAAGAACTCATTATTAAAGGTGCCAGAGAACACAATTTGAAAAATATCTCCGTCACCATTCCCAAAAACCAATTAACAGTGATCACGGGCGTTTCGGGCTCCGGCAAGTCAACGCTTGCCTTTGATACGATTTACGCCGAAGGCCAGCGCCGCTACGTGGAATCTCTTTCTTCCTATGCCCGGCAATTCCTGGGAATTATGGATAAACCCGACGTGGACAGCATTGAAGGTTTGTCTCCGGCCATTTCAATCGAACAGAAAACGACTTCCAAAAACCCGCGCAGTACTGTCGGAACAGTGACGGAAATTTACGACTATTTCCGTTTGCTTTTCGCGCGCGTCGGCACACCGTATTGTCCCGACCATAACCTGAAAATCGAATCCCAATCGCCTGAAAAAATCGCGGACTTGGTATTCGCCGAATTTGAAGGCATGGTCACGATTTTTGCCCCGATTGTCCGGAAAAAGAAAGGAACTTATCAGCAGCTGATTTATGATTTAAACGCCGAAGGCTTTATGCGCGTCCGCATCAACGGTGAAATCTACAGAACGGATGAGGAAATCGACTTGGAACGCTACAAAATGCATGACATTGACATTGTCGTTGACCGCATTGATGTGGATGATGAAAACGAACGTTCCCGTTTGGTCGAAGCGTGCGAGCGCGCAACGGAAAGATCCGGCGGCTTGGTTTATGTTGTCGGAAAACCGAATTCCTACCGCAAAGAAAAAGGAACGCGCGGATTGTATCAAAAAGTTCACAAAAAGAGAACGATTGATGAAAACTCATTCGGGGACGACGAAGACGCCGATGAAATTATTGAAGTGACTTATTCTTCCAAAATGGCGTGTCCCGAGTGCGGTCTGGCTTTTGAGGAACTTCAGCCGCGTATGTTTTCATTCAACAGTCCATTCGGCGCTTGTCCGGAATGCAACGGTCTCGGTTTTAAGATGGAATTTGACGAGAATTTAATCATTCCCGACCGCAGCTTGTCCATTGCCGAAGGCGCCGTTGCCGTTTATAAAAATTATTTTGACGGCTACCGCCAGCAGCATTTGGCATCCGTTGCCAAACATTACGGTTTTTCGCCGCTGACGCCGATTCAGGATTTGACGGAAGCGCAGTACAATGCTTTGATGTACGGTTCGGATGACAAAATCAAATTCAACATGAAAATGAATAACGGAGAATTCAATTACACATCCACGAACAAATGGGAAGGCGTTCTGCCGCAATGCGTCCGCCTTTATTCTCAGACGGAATCCGATTACCGCCGCCAGGAATTTGAAAAGTTCATGCGCGTGACCAAATGTCCGACCTGCGAAGGGGACAGGCTGAATAAAAAAGCGATGTCGGTCAAGATTGACGGTTACAATATCATTGACATCACGAAATTGTCTGTTTCGGAAGCAATTGATTTTTTTGACAATCTGCCGCTGACGGAAAAGCAGCAGGAAATCGCTTCTTTGATTTTAAAAGAGATTCAAACGCGTCTTCACTTCCTGAATCAGGTCGGCATCGGTTATTTGACGATGTTCAGAAACTCGGGAACGCTTTCGGGCGGCGAGGCGCAGCGTATCCGGCTGGCAACGCAGATCGGTTCGAATTTGACGGGCGTTCTTTATGTTTTGGACGAACCGTCCATCGGTCTTCACCAGCGGGACAACAACAAATTGATTGAAACGCTTCGCCATCTGCGCGATTTGGGAAACACGCTGGTGGTGGTCGAGCATGATGAAGACACGATTTTAAATGCGGATTATGTCATCGATATGGGCCCGGGCGCGGGTGTGACCGGCGGCCATGTGGTTTCGGCGGGAACGCCGGATGAAATTATTCATGACGCGGAATCTTTGACGGGACGGTATTTATCGGGCGCCGAATTTATTCCGATGCCGGCCGAGCGCCGGAAATCGGATCAGTTTATTCGCTTGAAAGGGGCCAAAGCGCACAATCTGAAAAACCTGTCTGTTGACATCCCGACAGGCGTTCTGACGGCCGTGACGGGCGTTTCGGGGTCAGGCAAATCGACTTTGATTTATGATACTTTGTATCCGGCGCTGATGCACGCGCTTCACCATTCTAAAATGGAGGGCGGAGAATACACGTCGCTTCAGTTTGACACGAAAGTGGATAAGGTGATTGTGATTGACCAGGATCCGATCGGCAAAACGCCGCGGTCGAATCCGGCAACGTATACGAAAATTTTTGATAAGATCCGTGAAATTTATGCGGCCACGAAGGAAGCAAAAGTGCGCGGCTACACGCCGGGACGTTTTTCTTTTAATGTGAAAGGCGGACGCTGCGAAGCTTGTCAAGGAGACGGATTGATTAAGATTGAAATGAACTTCCTGCCGGATGTTTATGTGGAATGCGAAGAATGTAAAGGCACGCGCTACAATAAGGAAACGCTGGAAGTGAAGTACAACGGCAAATCTATTGCGGAAGTTTTGGATATGACGGTGGCCGAGGCTTTGGAGCATTTCAAAAAGGTGCCGTTCATTCACGATAAATTGGATACGCTGGCACGGGTCGGTTTGGATTACATTAAACTCGGCCAGAGTTCGACGACGCTTTCGGGCGGCGAGGCGCAGCGCATTAAATTGACGCGCGAACTGTCGAAGAAAGCGACGGGAAAGACGATTTATTTGCTGGACGAGCCGACGACGGGTCTTCATTTCCATGATGTCAAGAAATTGATTTCGGTTTTGAACGATCTTGTTGACATGGGAAACACGGTCATTGTGATTGAACACAATTTGGATGTGATCAAATGCGCCGATTACATTTTTGATTTGGGCCCGGAAGGCGGCAACGACGGCGGCGAAATTATTGCCGAAGGAACGCCGGAAGAAGTGATTAAAAGCAGCAAAAGCTATACGGCTCAGTATTTGAAGCCGGTTTTGGAAAAGGCGCCGCGGGCACCGCCGAAATCGGCGGAAGAAATGGAGGTCGGCAAAAAGAAAACATCTAAAACGACAGCAGCAAAAACAACCTCAACAAAAACAACCTCAACAAAAACAACCTCAACAAAAACAATTTCAACAAAAACAACTTCAACAAAAACAATTTCAACAAAACCAACTTCGTCAAAAACAACAGCGTCTAAAACGCCGGCTTCGAAAGTAACTGCGTCAAAAACAACGACAAAATAAAAACACAAAAAAAGCACAAAAAAACACAAAAAACTGATTTTTTAAATCAGTTTTAATTTATTTTTTCTTTTTCCGGATTTTTGAATATTTTTATTATTCTTGTAATTGATTCTGTTACAACAATTCGTTTGAACTCTTTTTTAGATTCATTTTTTTAAATCAATAGATTTATTTAGATTTAAATCGAATATATCTTTTTGCGGGGGCAAATCAATTTCATTTAATTTAATTTTCAAATGAGAGGTGAAAACTATGCCTGTAATCGGTATTTTAAATTGTAAAATGCTTCAGGATGAAATTGTTTATTTGATTCAGAATGATTCTGACATTCAAAATGTGACTGTTATTGAAAACGGGCAGCATGATGAGTTTATTAAAAAGCTGAATCAGGCCGGTTTAAAATACAGTTTGGCCGGCTCCTATGATTTGCTGCCGGATGCTGCTCCCGTTCAAAAAGGAAATACGGATATTTCTTTGGTTGTTTGGAATATGGAACTTGGTCTTCATGATGTTCCAAAAATTCTGAAAGAAGAAGTTTATGAGAATCTGCATCGATTTGCGCCGAAAGTAAACGGAATTCTTTTGTTTTACGGTCTTTGCGGCAATGTTTTGGCCCATGTGGAAGACGATTTTAAAGACATTGTTCCGGTTGTTATTCTTCGGGAAGCAGACGGGGAAATTGTTGATGATTGCGTCGGCGCAACGATCGGCGGCAGGACTCCGTATTTGAATTTGCTGAAAAGTTTTCACGGGGTCGGAACTTTAATTTTAACGCCGATGGGAGCGGCAACAACGAACGAATTTTTCAGTTACAAGAAAAGTCTGCGCCCGTTGTCGGAAGATGAAATTTATCAAATGAATAAATTTATGTTTGACGAAGCCAATTACAAACGCGTCGCCCGATTAGAAACCGGCCTTCATTATACGGAAGATGCCGATGATTCTTTGCATCAGTTTGCCGATAAATATCATTTTGAAGTGATTGATTTAGACGGCGGCAGCCAAAAGATTTTTGAAAATTCTTATTTAAAATTGAAAAACATAATTTCAGAGGTCGTGTGAGTTATGACTGTGATCGGTATTTTAAATTGCAAAATGCTTCAGGATGAAATTGTTTATCTGATTCAGAATGATCCGGAAATCTCGGATGTTACTGTTATTGAAAATGGGGAACAGGAAGAGTTTGTTCAAAAATTGGATGAGATCGATGTTTCTTATTCACTTGCGCCGATGATTCATTCTGTTCCGGATTTACAGGATCGGAAAACTCTTGAAACGCCCGGCATTTCTTTGATTGTCTGGAATTTAGAGCTTGGTCTTCATGAGCGGCCGAAAATTCTGAAAGAAGAAGTATACAAAGATTTAGAGATTTTTTCAAAAAAAGTTGACGGTATTTATTTGCTTTACGGGCTTTGCGGCAATGTTTTGGGTCATGTGGAAGAAGATTTCCAAGACAAATGTCCGGTCATCATCCTTCGTGATCCCGACGGCGAAATCGTTGATGACTGCATCGGCGCAACCGTCGGCGGCCGCCGGAAATATTTGAGTTTGCTGCGGAGTTTTAACAGTGTCGGCACTTTCATTTTCACGCCGATGTATGAAGCAACCGTTGATGAATTTTTCAACTACAGCAAAAACCGCGGCGGGCTGACGGAAGAGCAGATGATTGAAATGAACAAATATATGTTTGAAGCCTCCAATTATCAGCAAATCGGCCGCTTGGAAACGGGTTTGCATTACACGAAAGACACTTTGCCGATGCTTCAAAAGTTTGCCGACACATATGATTTAAAAATCTTTGACCTGGAAGAGCCCGGCAATCAGGAAATTTTTGATGATTGTTATCAAAAATTAAAAGAGAAAATCAAAAGTGAATCTAAACCGGCGGCAACGGTTTAATCTTTCATTTTTCATTTATTTTTCTGTTTTTTCATTTTCTTAATTTATTTTTCTCGTTTTTTCCATTTTTTTCGTTTATTTTTTCCTTTTTTATATTATTTTGAATTGTTTTTAAGTTCATTTTTGTTTCAAAATTTGTATAAAAACGCATCGAATATAATCATTTAAAAAAATATTTATACCGATATAGTTGTTTGAATGATTAAGGTGAAATCAATGATAATTCAGGCGAAAAATTACATTTCAACCGGTTTCGGTTCCAATGATGCAAAAACAATTTCAAATTTGATTGATGAAATGCTTCAAAAAGAGGAATCAATAACAATTGATTTTTCCGGTATTGATTTTTATTGCACTTATTTTTTTAACAGAGGTTTTACTTTTCGGCTTGACACAATGTCTCAGGAAGAGTATGATTCTAAAATAAAAGTCATCGGATTAAACAAAACCGGAACAGCTGCTTATAGTTTATCATATGATAATTCTGTTGATTATTTCAAAATACCGCTTGAAATGAGAAAAGCCCGTAATGAAGAAATTGCCGAATTAGTTGAAGAATTGATTAATTAACTCTAAAAAATTGATTTTGGGAAAATAATTCTGAAAAATCAATTCAGAAAAAATTGAGGGATATGAATGATATTTAATATTCAGTCAGCGGAAGCTATTGATTTATCGGATGTTTTTTTTGTTGACACAAATGTTTTGTATTCTGTATATTTTAAAAAATTGGAAATAAATGAAAATGATGAAAGAATTGAAGCTTATACAGATTTTCTTTTGAAATTACAGCAAAACGGGAACAAATTATACATTTCTTCTTTAAATCTGCAAGAAGTTTTACATGTTATTGAAAAAGAAGAATATCGAGATTTTTGTCGTCAAAATCGGCTGAGAATAAATTGGAAAACATATCGGAAAAATATCTTTGAACGGCAAAAAGTCAGAAATAAATTGCTTAATGCAATGCAGCAAATTAATTCAAATTATATCATTGCCGAAGATTCTGTTTTTTACTCTGATCTTTTTCAATTCGTTCAATCCTTTGAAGAACATCGTCTCGATCCGATTGATTTTTTAGTCACTTATTCAAAATACATTTCAGCAAATCAATCCGGAGAAATATTTAATTACATTACAGACGATTCGGATTTTAAAACCGATAATCGATTCCAATCTTCGGCTTTTATGAATATTTACACTTATGAAAAACAAAAATAAATGAAAACGGGCGGAAATAATCGAAAAAATAATAAAATTTATTTATTATCTTTTTAAAAAATAATTATACAATTAATTACGCAATCGTTTGTAGTCATCTAATCACAATTATTTGACAGACTTCCATTGATTGGAGCGCTCTTTCATGGCTTTCGGGCGTCACGCCTGCGCAGCAAGCCGCATCAACTTTGATGATTGTTTCCGGCAGGAAGGCTTTGAACAGCAAAGCATTAGAAATCACGCAGATATCGGTGTCCAGGCCGATGAGTTCGATTTCGTCAATCGGATTTTCACGGTTCTGCGCCTGCAGATACTGCGCCAGCTCGACGCTGCCGAATGTTTCTTTTTTAAAATTTTTGGCGCCGTATTTTGTCACGGCAGTCTTTATTTGGCTGTTTAATTCGTGACCGTAGGTGCCGTCAATTGTGTGTTCAATCGGAAGGCTGCGGCCTTCCTGCGTGTTCAGGTAATCAGCATAATGTGTGTCTTGGGTTGTGAAAATTTCAGTCCCTTTATCGCCTTCGGCGTAAATTTTGTCAACGATTTTCGAAACGGCGGCCCGGGCTTCGGCGGTTCCCAGCGCGCCGTCTATGAAATCGTTTTGAGAATCAATAACGACTAATACTTTATTCATTCTTTGTCTCCTCTCTTTAAAATATTCAAAAGATATCTGTTTTGTTTTTGTTTATTTCTTCTTCTATTTAGATTCAGTGACAACTGTGTTCAGTATCAGTTTATTTCAGCATCAGTTTATTTCAGCATCAGTTTATTTTCAATATTATTTATTCCGGCATCGTTTGTTTCAGTATCAATCTTTTATCAGCACCGTTTAGTTTATCGTCATTTATATTCGAATGCATGTGTATGTGATGCTGATTGCGTCAGCCAATGCTATTTGAATCAGTTAATGCCGGTTGCATCAGCCGGCGCCGACTGCTGCAGTGAGACAGCATTTCCATATGTATCATCTCATTTTTAGCACATCCGCTCGCTACGCGAGCGTGGGCACAGATTACCTAACCGTTTCTGTTACTGCCGCTACCTTACTGTTCTGTAATAATACAGTTGCAGACTTGCCGGCTTATCTGCTGCTGTCGCCACCGCTGTTGCTGTTGCCGCCGTTGCTGTTGCCGCGTTCGCCCGCGCGAGCCGCACATACTTTTAAAAAGAATTGAAAAACAAACCCGATTTTTAATTATCATTTTTAGTGTCATATTATTATAAACTTTTCAAATATTAATTGATTCAAATTAATTGAATTAATTTTAATTAATTTCGTTTAATTTCATTTTCTGATTTTAACCGAAACATTTGTGCTTACCGTTAATTCATCAGCTTCGATTTTGAATTCTTTCGGCAGCTCTTTGTTTGAAAGGTCGTTTCCGAGCATTAAAAATGCCGATTGCTGATTTTTTTGAACTTGGACGGATGCGAAAAAGGAGCAGAAAGGTGACGGCTGAATCATTTGAATCGCTTTAATCGCGCTACTCGCGTTATTCGCACTCTTCTTTTTCTTTTGCCGGCGGGTTTTGTCCAGTTTTTCGGCAATTTTTTTGATTTTTTTGTCAGTTTTTTATTTTTCATTTTTATTTTCATCCCAAAGCGGTTCTTTTATATGAGATTGAAATTAAGACGATATTAATTTATTAATTTATTAATTTATTTAACTTTAGGAAATCGGAAAGTCGGGAGTGGAGTATTTATGTCATCATGCGGCTGTCAGAAAGATGCTGAAACGGCATCAACGGAAATTGTCATTCAAACGATGAATCTTTTAGCGGATCAAATTAAAGACACGGCCAAAGCGGTCTCCAGAAATGATATTTATGATATGCTGGCGGCGCTTTTAACGGCCAAAGAAAAAGGAAATTCTGTTTTTGTTGTCGGTGCCGGTCGTTCGGGCCTTGTCGGCCGCGCTTTTGCAATGCGTCTCATGCATATGGGATTCAAAGCCTATGTGATCAGCGAAACCGTCACGCCCGCCGTTTCAAGCGGCGATGTGCTGGTTGCAATCTCAGGATCCGGCAACACAAAATATGTCGTTGAAGTCGCCAAAAAATGCAAGCGTGTCGGCGCAGCGGTTGTCGCGGTTACTTCAAAAGACAGGTCCGAATTAAAAGAGCTGCCGGCATTAAATGTCGTGCTGCCCGCCAAATCTAAAGAAGACGAATCGGCCGACTCCGAAAAATCCGATAATTCCGGAAATTCCGCGTCGAAAACACCGATGGGAACGTCGTTTGAAATTCTGGCGCTTGTCTTTTTGGACTCTGTGATCATGCAATTGATTGAATTAACAGGCGTGACCGAAGACGAAATGAAAGCAAGGCATGCAAATACTGAATAATTAAATCGTTTTTAAATTTTTGAAAATTATTAAAAAACTCATCTCACCGGGGAAAAATTATGTCTGATATTCAATTTTCACAAGGCGTTTCAAGCATCAACATTTCGGGCATCCGCAAGCTCTTTGAAGCTGCCGGCCCGAATGCCGTTAACTTAGGCATCGGACAGCCGGATTTTGACACGCCCGACAACATCAAAATCGCAGCCATCAAAGCCATCGAAGAAGGATTTACCGGCTACACCGCAGGTCTCGGCATTCCCGAGCTCAGAAACGCAATCAGCGACAAATTCAAGCGCGAAAACGGATTTGAAGTGACGCCCGACCAGGTAATGGTTACATCCGGCGCTTCCGAAGCGCTTTACATTACAACGGCGGCATTGGTCAGCCCCGGCGATGAAGTGCTGATTCCGAATCCCGGATTTCTGGCTTATAAATCCATTGTCAACATGCTCAACGGCAAAGATGTCAGTGTCAAAATGAAAGATGATTTGACGGTTGACCCGAATGACGTTCTTGAAAAAATCACGCCGAAAACCAAAGCGCTGATTCTCAATTCTCCCGGAAACCCGACCGGCGCCGTCTCTTCCAAAGAAGATATCAAAGCACTTGCCGAAATTGCCGACGACAAAAACATCACGCTCATTTCCGATGAAGTTTACGAATACTTCATTTACGAAGGAACGCACACAAGCCCCGCGCAATTCTCCGACAACGTTGTCACCGTCAACGCTTTTTCCAAAAGTTATTCCATGACCGGATGGCGCGTCGGTTATTTGGCCGCCAAAGGTGAATATGTCGGACAGATTTTGAAAGTGCATCAGTATCTGCAGGCCTGCGCCAGCTCAATCGGCCAAAAAGCAGCTCTTGAAGCCATCACCGGCCCGCAAGAATCCGTTACAATTATGCGAAACGAATTCAGAAAGAGACGCGATTTTCTCATCAAAGGCTTACATGAAATCGGAATCAACTGCGTTACGCCGCAAGGCGCGTTTTATGCGTTTCCCGAAGTTAAAAACTGCGACGAAGCCGCCGCAAATCTTCTGAAAAATGATGTTGTCGTCACGCCCGGAACGGCATTCGGCGAAAACGGCGCGGATCACATCCGCATTTCTTATGCCGCGTCTATGGCAGATATCGAAAAAGCGCTGGAAGTTATGGGGAGAGTTCTTTAAGAGCTCTTCTGTTTTTATTTTTGTTTTCATTTCTGTTTTTATTTTTAATTTAATTTTTGCTTTTCTTCATTTTCGGTTTTATTTTTGCTGTCCCGTTTTTGTTTTTTGTTATTTTGTTACTTTCTTATCCTGTTTGCTTTTCTTCATTTTCATTTTTTTCATATGTGTAGATATTCATAAAAACAGATGATTGAAACCGGCTATCGTTTTTAAAATCCGAATCGTCTGTGATATAATTGAAATTTTTGTTTGATTTGTTTGCCGTAAGACATTTCGGATAAACCACCAAAAAATCAATCGGATCAAGTTGATGTTTCTCAAATGTTTGAACAAATTGCAGTATATTTAAACAAAAAACAGAATCTTCTGTAATTGAAAAATTAAAATTAATTTGCTGTACGGCATTAAGCAATTTTTTCTTTATTCTTTGCCGTTCCAAGATATTTTTTCGGTATGTTTTCCATTTAATTCTTAAACGTTTTTGTCGGCAATAGTCCTTGTATTCTTCTTTTTCAATAACATGCAATACTTCCTGTAAATTTAAAGAAGAAATATACAATTTATTGCCGTTTTGTTTCAATTTTTGGAGGAATTCAGTATAAGCATCAATTTTTTTACTGATTTCAGTTTTTTCTGATTTTTCAAAATATACAATATACAAAACATTCGTGTCAACAAAAAAATCTTCTGACGGATCGATAGCTACCGCTGATGAAATATCAAATATCATTTCAATTCTCCAAAAATGAATTTTAAATTAATAAATTAATTCTTCAACTAATTCGGCAATTTCTTCATCTCTTGCCTGTCTCATTTCAGGCGGTATACTGTAATAATCAACTGAATTATCATAAGCCAAACTGTAAGCCGCTTCTCCGACTTTGCTTAAACCGATGACTTTTATTTTGGAATTGTATTCTTCCTGAGACATCAGATCAAGCCGAAACGTAAAAGCTTTTTTAAAAAAATACGTGCAAAAAAAATCAATGTCAGTAAAATCAATTGTAACAGATTCTTCTTTTAGAAGTGAATTGTCAATCAAATTTGAAATCGTTTTGGCATCTTCAGGACCAAAACCGGTTGAAACATACTCTTTGGCTTGAATAATCATGGATTTCCCTCTAAAATTCTTGTAATTCTATATAATGCAATGAATCATCAACAGTATATATCTTTTATGAAATTTTCAAATTCAGCGGGTTTATATATGATTTTTTGAAATGCATTTTTGATTCAAAATAAATTTTATTTTTTGCTGTTGTACTTGTTTTTGTTAATTTTCATTTTTTTCATATGAGTAGATATTCATAAAAACAGATGATTGAAATTGAATATTGTTTTTAAAATCTGAGTCGTCCGTTATATAATTGAAATTCTTTTTACAATTACCTGCCAAAAAACATTTCGGATTAACGGTCAGGAAATCAATCGGATCAAATTGATGTTTTTCAAAAGTATTGACAAATTGATGAATATCTGAACAAAGTATTGAATCTTCAGTAATTTCATAGACTGAATTGATTTGATGAAGTGTATTCAGCAATTTGTTTTTGACTTTTTTTCGTTCGGTTTTGTTTTTTCGATACATTTTCCATTTAATTTTGGTATGATTTTGTTTGCAATAATCTCTGAATTCTGCTTTTTCAATGACATGAAAAACTTCCTGCAAATTTAAAGAAGATACATACAACGGATTTTTATTTTTCATTAATTTAAAAACAAAATGAAGATATGCGTTATATTTTTCTTCATTTTGAGTCTGTTTCAAATTTTCAGAGTAAAGCGCATAAAGAATATTGGAATCAACATAGAATTCTTCTGATGGGTCGATAGCTACCGCTGTTTGAATTGAATAAATCATTTTATCACTTTTAGTTTTAAGATTGATTAAAAACAGATTGGTTAAAGATACTCTTCAATTAATTCGGCAATTTCCATATCAAGCTCCCGTCTCAATTCCGGCGTTAAGCGATAATAACTGACAGCTCCGTCATAAGCTGTTTGATAAGCAGCTTTTCCCGGTTTATTTAACCCGACAACTTTGATTTTTTCATCATATTCGTTTTTGCTCATTGTTTCAAAACGATAAACCAAAGCCAGCCTGAAAAAATAAGTGCAAAAAAGATCAATGCCGGTAAAATCAATTGTAACAGATTCTCCTTTCTGAAGTAAATTGTCAGTTAAATTTGAAATAATTTTAGCATCATCGGAATCAAAACCTGTTGAAACATACTCTTTGGCTTGAATAATCATGGATTTCCCTCTAAAATTCTTGTAATTCTATATAATGCAATGAATCATCAACAGTATATATCTTTTATGAAATTTTCAAATTCAGCGGGTTTATATATGATTTTTTTGAAATGCGTTTTTTGATTGAGAATACAAAAAAATGAGAATACAAAAAAATGAGAATACAAAAAAATGAGAATACAAAAAAATTGAAAATGCCAAAAATAAAAACAGGGTAATGAAAAAATTAAACGAAAAAAAATCAAACAAAAAAAACCAAAAAAAAGAAAATTGAAATATGAAATTAAATTAAAATCCGTCTAGAATCGGCGGCATTTCATCAAATTTCGGCTCGGGTTTTGGAAGCATACTGATCAATTTTTCAACCAGAGCATCAATGCCCTCGCCGGTCACTGTTGAAATTATAAATTCAATTTCACCGGGTTTCTTAAATTCATCGCGGTCGGATTTATTGGCGGCAATTATTGACGGAATCGCAAACTGTTCCTGAATTTCGTGCGCCAGTTTCAGCTGAGCGTCAATGTCGTAACCGCAGCTTTCGCTCGGGTCAATCAGAATGAGGACAATCGCATCCAAACGGCGCAAAGCGGTGATGGCCTGAAGTTCGATTTCGTTTCTTTCTGACATCGGACGATCTAAAAGTCCGGGCGTGTCAATAATTTGGTAGCGGATGTTGTCTTTTTCCATATGGCCGATCAGAATGCCTTTTGTTGTAAACGGATAAGAAGCCACTTCGGGCGTTGCATTTGTGACGGCTTTAACAAAACTGGATTTGCCGACATTCGGATATCCGGCGACAATAATCGTCGGCTCTTCGCGGACGTCGGGCAGTTTTCTGAGAACATTTCGGGCTTCGCCGAGGAGCAGAAGATCTTTGCTGATGGATTCAATGATTGAACTCATACGGCCGAAAGCTTCTTTTCTCGGAACATCGGGCGTTTTGTTGCCGCGGATTTTTCCGATATATTCGCGGGACATCGTGTGAATTTTTTCAGACGCCCATTTGACATTGTTTAAAGCTTTTTTAAGATCGTCGACGCCGATTAAAATATCTGTTAAATCGTAATAAAACGGCGGAATCTGATCAAAACTCGGAAACATTTTGTTAATGCTTCCCAAATTGTCCGATAAAATATTCGCGGCAGTCAAAAGCATCGCTTCGTTTGCCTCACAGCGCGATGTCGGCCCGTCAATGGTTTTTCCGGCCATCGTTCTGACCGAACGGCTGAAAGCTTTATCCAAAAGCTCTTCCGATGTCGGAATAGTTTTAATTTTTTCAAAAATCATAATAATAACCTGAAATCTTTTTAGAAACGCTACATAGATAAATGAAGTAGATAAGCTTTCTTATTTGATTTAGTCATTCGCTTTTCAAATCTTTAAATTTGTCTTTAAATTTGTCTTTAAATTTGTCTTTAAATTGGTCTTTAAATTGATCTTTAAATTGATCTTTAAATATAGTTTAAAACCAAATCTTTAATCAAACTGTTTTCAAATTTTATTTTTAATGACATTTAAGAATGAATCTCAGATTTATATCAACAAACCGGAAGATATATTCTCTGGAAAATAAAATCGGCCTCAGTTTTTATGTTCATTTTTGAATTAATTGTAAACCGTTTAAAATGAATTTATATAGATAAATGTCCTAAATGTAATTTACATATTTGATTATGTATTACTTAATTGTATGATTTAATTGTATAATTTTGTGTATGTTTATCTCATTTTATTGGGTTTTGAGTGATATTCATGGATTTAACAGCAATTCAAAAGGATATTTTAACAGCTTTAGTTAATTTGCAGCGCCAGAAAGAATCCGCCGTCAAAGGCGAGGAAATTGCCGATTTAATTCACAGAAATCCCGGCACGATCCGAAACCAGATGCAGCTTTTAAAAGCGCTCGGTCTTGTCGAAGGCGTTCCCGGTCCGAAAGGCGGTTACCGTCCGACCGGCGAAGCTTATCAGGCGCTTGACATTGAAGTTATGGACGAAGAAATGATTGTTCCCGTTTACCGCAACGGAACCGCAATCAACAACACAACCACCGCCGAAATTTCATTCACAACCGTCCGCAATCCTGAAAAATGCAAAGGCGTTGTGAAAATCATCGGAAACATTAAAGATTTCAATGCCGGCGACACAATCCAGGTCGGCCCGACACCCGTTAACCGCCTCACCGTCCGCGGTGAAGTTTACGGCCGCGACGACAGCAACAATTTGATTTTAATCAACATTACGGAAATGGTTTCCCTTCCGAAAAAGAATGTCAAATTCTACATGAAACCGCTCACGCTTGCCGTGAACAGCGGCCTTGATCTTCAGGAAGTTTCCCGCCACTTCATTGCCAAAAACCTTCACGGCGCCGCTGTTGAAGACAACGGCAAGATTGTCGGCGTCATCACCACAACCGACGTGACAAAAGCTGTTGCAATGAACAAGCTGGATGTCAAAGCCAAAGACGTCATGACAAAAGAACTCATAACAGTCGACGGCGAAATGCAGCTTTATGATGTTGTTCGCCTGTTCCACAAATACAACATCGGTCAGCTTGTTGTGACCGTTGACGGCATCCCGAAAGGCATTCTGTCCAAGACAGATGTCATGAATGAACTGGCCGTTTACTGATTTTAAATTTTTAATTTAAAATCATTCTTTTTTTTTCTTTTTTTGTATTTTTAAAAAACGAGTGTCCTGTTTTCATTTATTTTTAAAATCTCTGCGGTTCGCGCGCGGACGGCGGCCGATTACCGATTGCTGATAATTTTGATGATTTCTCAAAATTACAACGAATACATTTATTTTTAATTTTTTTCAGTTTATTCTGTTTTTATTGACCGTTTTTGTATAATCATTTTATTTTTAATTTTTTTCAGCTTAATCTTAAAATTTTAATTATTTTGGATTAACTGTTATTTGAATTAACTAATAATTTGAATTAACTGATATTTTAAAAATTGTAAACCTGCCGAACAAAGTTGGTTCTTACAAATTTTCAACGCCGCAGTCAATTTTTTTTGAGAAAGGTTTTTAATGAATATTGCATAAGATAGGGCTATGATTGGTATTTCTAAATTATATTGCGGAACCGTCGAGCCGTCTGACGCGCTTCGGTATAACCGCGATTCAAAAAAGTTACCGTCACATCTGCTTCAGTTTTCGAAAGACAAAAAACCTGTTGTCGTATGGAATATGACAAAAAGATGCAACTTAGGATGCGTCCACTGCTATGCTCAGGCGGTTGATCCGAAGGTTGAAGACAAAACGGAACTTACAACGGAAGAGGGGAAAGCACTGATTGACGATTTGGCCGAATTCGGGTCGCCCGTTATTTTATTTTCGGGCGGCGAACCGCTTTTGCGCGAAGATTTGGTCGAATTGGCTCAATATGCAAAAGACAAAGGCATGCGTGCCGTTATTTCAACAAACGGAACGTTGATTACAAAAGAAAAAGCGCGCCGGCTCAAAGAAGTCGGCCTTTCTTATGTCGGCATTTCCTTAGACGGCATGCCCGAAGTCAATGACCTTTTCAGATGTCACGACGGCGCTTTTAACGAAGCGATTGAAGGTCTCAGGAATTGCCAGGCCGAAGGCATCAAAGTCGGCCTTCGTTTTACGATTAATAAACACAATGCCGGCGAAATTCCCGCCATTTTTGACTTCCTGGAACGCGAAAAAATTCCGCGCATTTGTTTCTATCATTTGGTTTACGCCGGCCGTGGCAGCAAAATGATTGACGAAGATCTGACGCACGAAGAAACGCGAAAAGTCGTGGACTTAATCATGGATAAAACCGCCGAACTTCACGCCAAAGGATTCCCGGCCGAAGTTCTGACCGTTGACAATCATTGCGATGCACCTTACATTTACATGCGCCTCTTAAAGGAAAATCCCGAACGCGCCGCCGACGTTTACGAACTTTTGGAAATGAACCAGGGCAACTCCACCGGCATCGGAATCGGCTGTGTTTCTTGGAACGGCGATGTTCATCCCGACCAGTTCTGGCGCCATTATACGTTCGGAAACATTCGTGAAAGGAAGTTTTCCGAAATTTGGACCGACACAAGCGACCCGCTGATGGCCGGCCTCAAAGACCGCAAAGATTTGCTGCGCGCAAATGCGCCCAAATGCGCCCGCTGCCAATGGCTGGATGTCTGCAACGGCAACTTCCGCGTCCGCGCCGAAGCCGTGACCGGAAATGTTTGGGGCGACGATCCCGCCTGTTACTTTACGGAAGAAGAAATTACAACGAAAGAAGAATGAGCGAAAAACTTCGCTTATTCCGTTTTTTTATTTTATTTTTATATTTATTCGTATCAAATTATTAAAGTTCAATTGCAGGGGTTGCCGAGCTTGGTCAAAGGCGCAGGGCTTAGGACCCTGTTCTGCAGAGATCCGCGGGTTCGAATCCCGTCCCCTGCATAATTATTTTTACGATACATAATCCGAAGCAGAAAACAAAAATAAGAAAGGGATGCAGCAAATGAATATTACTGTAAACGGTGTTTCACTTTTTTATAAAATCACCGGCGAAGGATCACCGCTTTTACTTTTGCATGGAAACGGTGAAGATCATACAATTTTTAATGAGCTGGCAGCCAAATTGGCGGCAGATTTTACTGTATATGCCGTTGACAGCCGTAATCAAGGACAAAGCCAAAAAACAGATGATTATTCTTATGAAACAATGGCAGAGGATTTCTATGCCTTCATACAAGCGCTCAACTTGGGGAAAATTAATTTGGCAGGTTTTAGCGACGGTGCTATAATCGGCTTGCTGCTCGCTATAAAACACAATGAAGTCATCGAAAAAATGGCTTTACTTGGTGTCAATTTAAAACCGGATGATTTTACAGAAGAAAGCTATCAGTATATCAAAGACACATATGAAGAAACAAAAGACCCCTTATTCAAACTCATGTTGGAGCAGCCCGATATTGACCTTGATGATGTCAGAAACATAGACATACCGACTTTGATAATTGCGGCTGATAATGACATTTTTAAACCGGATTCTTTCACTCAATTGGCTGAAGCTTTACCGAATGCAAAATTAAAAATCATGATTGGTCATGATCACAGCAGCTATATTACAAATCAAGATATACTTTATCCGGACTTGATACAGTTTTTCAAATAAACGGCGCAGCGTAATCAACAAATGTTAATTTGAAACGAGAGGATGCACATGAATACGAATTTTGTGAATTTAACACCGGAAAATCTTGCGGATGAACATTTATGCTGCATCATCCGCAGTAAAAAACCTCATCCGGGTGTTGAAGCAAAACGAGAATGGCTTTCCGCCCGGCTCTATGAAGGACATGTTTTTAGAAAATTAAATGCAAAAGCCGCGGTTTTTATTGAATACGCGCCTCTTGAAACGGCTTGGGTTCCCGTCATCGGCGGCAATTATTATTATTTGTATTGTTTATGGGCTTCCGGAGAATATAAAGGAAAAGGATACGGCGAATCCCTGATGGAATATTGCCTGGCAGATGCCAAAGAAAAAGGCAAATCCGGTGTTTGCATGCTTGGCTCAAAAAAACAAAAAAATTGGCTGACAGACCAATCGTTTGCGAAAAAGCACGGCTTTGAAGTTGTTGATACCACCGATACAGGTTATGAATTGCTTGCGCTTTCTTTTGACGGAACACTGCCGAAGTTCGCGCCGAATGCTAAAAACGCCAAAATTGAAAATCAAGAACTGACAATTTATTACGATATGCAATGCCCTTATGTTTATCAAAGCATTGAGACAGTCAAACAATATTGTGAAACGAACGGCATTTCCGTATCTTTTATTCAAGTTGATACGCTTCAAAAAGCAAAAGAACTGCCTTGTGTTTTTAATAATTTCGGCGTGTTCTACAAAGGCAATTTTGAAACCGTAAACTTGTTGGATGCCGTTTATTTAAAACGAATACTCAAAAAATGAAAAATTTGAAAATCTCCCATTTCGAATTTTGGAATCCATTGCGGAAGCCGAGAAGTCCGTAAAAATACGCCTGATGCCGAAACAACCGGGACTGGGAGCCGGAAATATCGGTTGATTTCGATTGACGGATAACTTTTTTCTGAAACAAGAATTTTATTCATTTTTTTAAATTCATTAATCTTTTATATCTCTGGTAATATATATTTTAATGAAAAACGAAATTAGACGGAGGACATTTTATGACAGAGAAAATGACATCATCAGAGCGCATGGCAGCTCTCATTTCCGGTCAAAAACCTGACCGTGTTCCGGTTGTCCCGTTTGTTTCGGGATACAGTACAAAAATTACCGGCATTTCCCTCGGCGATTTTTATGCCGACGGCGACAAATGTTTTGAAGCGCAGTTCGCATCGATGCGGCTGCACGGTTACGAACAGACGCCGATGTACGGCTATGCTTCCTGCGGCGCGTGGGAATTCGGCGGCGAAATCGGCTTTCCTTATGAAAAAGGACAAGGCGCACCTTATGTGAAAAGACATCCGGTGACTTCACTTGAAGATATTGACAAGCTTGAAGTTCCCGATTTTGAAAAAGAATTGCCGGGCGCATACAAACTTGCCGACAGAGTGGCAGCCCGCTGCTTCGAACTCGGCATGCCTGTGACCATTCAGACCGGCAGCAACTTTACGGCCGCTTCAGTCATTGCCGACACATCGGAATTTATTATGTGGCTGATTGAAGACCCGAAAGCCGTTCATGTTTTGCTGGACAAAGTCAGTGACATGTACATCAATGCTTTGGATTATTTTGCCGATAAATACGGTGCCGCAAACCTCATGCCGTTTGACGGCGGCCCGTCCGAATCGAATAATATGATTCCGGCGAATATGTTTGAAGAATTTGTGTATCCGTACATGAAAAAAGTGCACGGTCACATGAAAGATTTGGGCGTTTATACCGTTCTCATGCATCCGTGCGCCGATCAGAATTTGAACCTTCCTTATTATGAAAAATTGAGAAAGGAATTGAATTGGTCGGGCAAATATTTCTGGATTTTCGGTCCGGAAACGCCGATTAAAGACCAAATCGAAATCTTCGGCGACCATGACGTTGTCTGCGGCAATATTAATCCGCCGCTTTTCCTGACGCACACGTATGATGAAATGCTGGAAATCTGCAAAAAAACAATTGAAGAAGGCATGAACTCCCCGTCAGGATTTGTGATGGCGGCCGGCTGCGAGTTCCCGGTGACTGCCGATCCGATTAAATTGATGGCGATGGTGGACGCCGCGGATATGTACGGCAGATATGATTAAGTCCGCCGGAAACGCAAAATAATGATCTGAAATTGAAAGCGGAAGAATATTTCATAAATCTTATTCTTCCGCATGCTTTTTTATTTTAACCTGATTTGCTTTAGGGTTTCCTGCTCTTTTATTTTTTATTTTTATTTTTTTATATTCCATTGAATCAGCAGGTCATTTATTTTTCATTGAATCAGCAGGTTGTTTAATATACCATTTTTGTCAATTAAGAGCAAAATTAAAAAAATCATTTAAGGTGTCATTTTATGGATATTATTTTAGGCGCGGGCGGTCAAGTCGGTTCCGAAGTTTCACGGCTTTTGGAAAGCCGGAGCAGACCGGTTCGCAGAGTTTTGCATTGCAGTTCGGAAACAAAAGATAAAAGACAAACGCCTCCGAATTCCGGCAGTGAGACAGTTGCTGCGGATTATTTTGACGGTGAATCTCTGAAAAAAGCATTTTCAGGCGGCGATACGGTTTTGCTTTTAACGCCCGAAAACATAACGTCACAAAATATGATTGCGGATGCCGAAATTGTCTTTGAGAATTATCGGGCCGCTTTGGAAAATTCCAGAATCAGAAGAGTTGTCGGTTTATCTTCGATGGGAGCGCAGTTGTCGGAAGAGGCCGGAATGCTGCAGCTGTACGCCATGCTTGAAAAATTTCTTGACACGTTGGATAATACTGATATTGAAATTTTTATCATTCGTCCGGCTTATTATTACAGCAATTGGATGATGTTTGCTGATACGGCTCAAAAAGAAGGTGTCCTGCCGACATATTTCCCGCCTGAGCAATCATTTCCGATGATTGCGCCAAAAGATGCGGCGGCTTTAATTGCCGATATTATGGAAAACGGGGCGGAAAACAAAATTACGGAAACAGCGGGACCTGAATTGTACAACCCTTCCGATATCGCGCGTTTTTTCGGCGGCCTGTTCGGCAAAGAAATCACACCGATGACGATTCCTTATGAAGAATGGTATCCCGGTTTGCTGCAGGCGGGATTTTCCGAAAATGCGGCTGAATTAATGACCGGCATGACAAAAACCGTTGCGGACGGGAAATCAGATTTTACAATACCGCCTGTTCGGACAAAAACAACTTTTTCAATATATCTTGAAGCATTTAAATAACATAAATAAAAACAATCAAAAACAAAAGCAGTCAACAACCAAAAACAAACAAACAAAATCAAAAAACAACCAAAAAACAACCAAAAAACAAACAAAAAAAATCAAAAAACAACCAAAAAACAATCAAAAAAATAATCAAAAAAACAATCAAAAACAAACAAAAGAGGGGTGAAATATGTCTTACATTATTGATGAAATACTTGAACATAATGAAAAATTCGTTGCCGGGAAACAATACGAATCGTTTGATACGACCCGATTTCCGAATAAAAGAATCGCCGTGCTTTCGTGTATGGACACGCGGCTGACGGAACTTTTGCCGGCGGCATTGAATTTTAAAAACGGTGACATCAAAATTATTACCAATGCCGGCGCCATGATTACGCATCCGTACGGCAGTGTCATGCGAAGTTTGCTGGTCGCTATTTATGAGCTCGGCGTCCGGGAAATTATGGTTATCGGGCATTACGGCTGCGGTATGAAAGGGCTTGAAGCATCACAGCTGATTCAAAAAATGGAAGGGCGGGGCGTTACTCAAGACCAAATTGAAAGCATCAAATCCGATAATATTGATATTCACAAATGGCTGAGCGGTTTTGAAAACCCGATTGTGTCTGTTTCGGAAACGACAGATTTAATTAAAAATCACCCGCTGATCCCGGCGGATGTGCATGTTTACGGATTTTTAATGGACCCGCATACCGGAAAATTGGATATTATTGAAAATGAAGAAGAATAACGTTTTTGTTTTTCATTTTCTCACATTATGTTTCCATATTTTCCCATCTTCATTTTCCCATCTTCATTTTCTCATTTTCATTTTCTCATTTTCATTTTCTCATTTTCATTTTCTCATTTTCATTTTCTCATTTTCATTTTCTCATTTTCATTTTCTCATTTTCATTTTCTCATTTTCATTTTCTCATTTTCATTTTCTCATTT
>NZ_JAWDKC010000034.1:0-6763 GCF_032714515.1 Methanimicrococcus hacksteinii
TATTTATTAATCATATAATAAAATGTATTCAATATTGCTGCACTGTTGCAGCACGTTTATTGAATTTTCGGGGATAAAGTTTATGTATGATGTAGTGACCATTCGCTTCGCGCTTCGCGCTTCGCGCTTCGCGCTTCGCGCTTCGCGTGCAGTAAGCAGCAACAGCAACCACTGTGCATAAGCTTCGCTCATCTTCAAATTAATGAAAAAAGTCCCCGCCGAAACGTTTACTTTTCTGTTCTGAACTTTTCAAAGTATTTGAAAAACTGTCTTTTTTCCGGACTTCGGTCTGTTTTCAATCTTTGGAAGACTTTCTCAAATGTTTTCAATTCGCATGTGTCCGGTTCGGGCATTTCCGGGCTGAAAGCGTTTGATTTGAACAGAAATTTCACTCCTTTCAACACTCACGTTTTTGTTTTGCAGTTTCTGACCGTTTCTGAGAGAGGATTCTATGCCGTTTTCAGCGGTGTCAGTCACCTGCAATTCAAAATAAAAAACGCAACCCAAAAACGATTCAACTCCGCGTCGGCGCGAATTGCGCCGGCGTTTTCCTTAAACTTATCAGCCGTGAGCGACGCGGCTTGAATATTGGTGCTTATAATGCAAATGAAAATGCAAATTCTTCAAAAATTCGACTGATGTGAGGGAATTTTATGACAAAATTGGTAGAGAAAATTTCTTTTAGAAATATAATGGTTTTAATGAGCGCGGCAATGATATTGCTGCTGCTTGCAGGGTCGGCGATGGCCGCAAATGAATTGAGTTCAAAATGGAGTGACGGCGACAGCAGCAGCTTTGAATTGAACGAATCCCGTTCATTGATTTACACGATCGGGTCACTGCCTAAAGGTACCTATGAGCTTGAAATTACATTGGCAAACACAGACGGCAGTTATTCGGATTCCGGATTTGAAATCCTCGGTTACACCGGTTCGGATAAAATCCCCGATACTTATTCCAATATCTTGAATAAAGACAAAATCAAACTCAGCAATGATAAAACGACATTGACTTATACCCTTGAAAATCCGATTTTTATGACATTGGATGTTGTAATCTATGCAAACGGAAGCGGTGTTTATCCGAATGAAGAAGTTCAAATCTCGGCCGTTTTGAAACAATCCGGCGGCAACCCGATAGATACTGATACAACATCGATTGACTGCAAAATTGATAAAGTCAGTTTCAGCTCTCAAATGTTTCTTTTGAATCCCGCAGAAATGCCTGCATATTTCGATAAAACGGTTCTCGTCAATGCGACTTATCGTATCGCTGCTTCAACAGAAGCATCCCGTACTTATTCGACAAACGGGTTGAAACTTCCTGTCCAAGGCTTGACAGTTGATTTTTCCAATGTTGAAATTAAATATTATAACGGAACTGCTATGGATATCAAAAAATACAGCGAGTTATATGAAACATACGGGGACAATTCTCCCATTGTTTTTATGGATGAATCCGGAAACACTTTGACGAACCATAAATTGGTTTTGGGAAATAAAGCCAATTTATTTTCAGGCACTTCTTATCCTTTCTCGTTTAAAGTCAATGGGGGTTTCGTTAATCAAGGCGCTGCTCCCCAAATTATTTTCAAAAACATTTCTGTCAGCGGCGACATTCTCTCTAACGGACGCGGTCCGTCATATCAATTCGGAAGCAGCTTGGTTAATGCAGTTTCAGCTCCTGCAACGCTGACCGGGTCCGAAAACATGAATGTTTATATCTATCCGCTGGCCGGAATTTTGCCGAATTCAATCCAATACGATCAGTCGAATGATCCCAGAGCACATCTTTACACACAGGATTTGTTTAAGCTTCAAATTACCGACAGTATCCGTGACGGCAGAGATGTGGAAATAACCGTTGTTTTGCCCGACGGCGTGAACATTACGCATTTGAGAATGCCGAAACCGCCGGCCAAAGACAATGATGATATCAAATACAAGTCTGTCAGTGTTTACAATAATACTTCCAAAGTTTATGATTCATTGGATACTTACGTTTCAGTTTCAAATACAGGCAGTTATTTGGTTGATTTTACCGATCATGGTTTTGATCCGGTATTTGATGAAGGGGACGACCGTGTCATGAAATTCAAATTTGAAAAATTATTGAAGATACGGCTGGCTTATTCTTCGGCAGGTAATTATGCATCGACGAACGGTATTACTTTTATCGGAACAACAGAAGATGTTGAAGACTCAACCATCACAGTTAAAACAACAGCTCCGGGAAATGATGTCTCAGGGTCTCTCGATCTGACTCCCGATTCCAAATACCCGCTGAGCGGATACATCGGTTTGAAGAAAGGAGAACTTTTGGTAAACAGCGACGGAACCAAAATCTCTGCTCCGTTGGTCAAAGGAGAAACATACGTTTTGAGTTCAAATTTCACGCCTTCCGGCTACCCGTATTACTCTTCACACCGCACAGATCCGCTGTCCCCCTCTTCGACATATACCGTTTCAAATCCGGTTGTTTATTTCAGCATACCCAAAGATTTTGCAGCCGGCACACCCACCCTTCAGCACAGCTCAACGAAAAGCGGTGCAATTACAGATGTGCTGGGACGAGAAGTGGTGTTGGCTGACCCTGTTATCTATCCGAATGCCGGTGTTTACGGTGATGAAGGCGGCAGATTAGTTGAAGTCCGGATGATGCTTGCAGAAAATCCCGTTGGTTCATTGGATCCTCAAAATTTCTGGCTGAAGACAGGAACTTATAAAATTGATTTACCGATTACTCTCAGCCTGCTGACGACAGAAGAATCCGTTGTTTTTACAAAAGATTCTGTACTGGTCAGTTCCTGGGATTCCGGAGCCAGTTTCTTTAAAGCAAGAGACGGCGGAAATTGCGGCAACACTCTCACTTTGACAAGCGCAGGAATTGATTTCAGCGCGGTTTCAGCTATTTCCGATGACGGAATTTATGCCAGATATCTGGAAGACAAGTCTTTTTCAATTAACACTGAAAAAGTAACGGATGTTTCTGTTTATGTGGAAACTGCCAGCGGTTATGTCTCTTATAACCCGAGTAATCCGAATTCTTATCTGCAGCTGCATGCCGGAAGCAAAAACGAAGTCTTCCATATGGTCATGAAAGGCGGAACGGAAACGGTCGAAAGCGATTCTGTTCTCGGATCTGCTGCATATTTTGTTATTCCGAAAGGCAGTGAATGGAAAACCGTTTTGAACGGTGATTTTGTGCTGAATACAGATATGGCAGCAGTTGAAGTTTCCTATACAGATTTTGCTGTTGACTCCGATAAAATCGGAACGGATTATGATTATTCATATTTCGACAGTATTGATGAAAATGAGTGGACGAAAATTGACTTCACTCCAGTTACCGGCACAGAATCAAAGTCTAATTTGGATTCTGTCACTTTGAACGCCATTACAATGGTCAAATGTTTGTTCGTTTTGAATGATCCGGATGAAATGTTTGATTTGAGTATGCCTTTTGAAGTGCCGCGCGCAGAAGAGGGTACAACTTACGGCGGCCCTGCTGCTTTAATTCGGGGACATACGGCTTTCTCCTTCGGAGACCCCATTAATATTGCTAAAGATGATTCCAACACACCGGCAATAGAACGTACAAAAACAAGTGCGCCTGCACTTAAGTTTGTGGATTCCGTCGACGGTTCCGAGTTGGTTCTCTCCAACATTCCGACTTCATTTGCAGATGTGCGTATGGAAGACGGTGAAAGCAGTATTCCGAATTGGTGGAATGTTTCGGTTTCAGATGATTTTACGGATGTTGCCTTAAGCTCAATCAAAATCGACTTTGTTCCCGCTAAAAGCGGCCAATCAAGAACTCAACCGCTTACACCGTTTACACCAAACGGGGCTTTCTATGAAAAAGATGCAACAGATGGTTTAGAATGGAATTCTTATACCGTTTCTGACAAATCCTTTGTAACTCTGACTCCGGGAACGTATACATTTACATATACCACGGCAAAAGACGATGACTTGCAGTCAGATACCAAAATCGTTTCTCTTACGATCACGAAAGACAACGAAATTAAGTTGAGCAACGGCAAATATGAAGCTTTCCAGGATTCTTCCAAAAAGGGCACTGATCCGATTCCCGTTTTCAAGAGCTTTGTCTCCGGGACAGATGATAATGTTCCGATTGCATCGACTGATTTTGTCCACGTTCCGACAGTCGGCAGCAATGATTTTGGTGTAATCGGCTGGGATGTCCCCGGAAAATACGCTTTCACCTATTCGTACACAGACATCGGCAACAATAAAGAAACGGCTGATGTTGATGTCATTATCAAATACAAAGGCGCATTAACTTTGAAACCTGTTCTTCAAGCAGGCAGCGAAGATTTAATCGAGACAATTGTATTTGGTGTCAACGGCGATACAGTTGATTTCGACGGCGAAAAATATACAGCCGAATTAAAAGCAGCATCCGGAACACCGAAACAGGTCGTTTATACGGTTTCATTGACCTCTTATCCGAGCGGTCTCATTAAGCCGGATACATTGCCGAGCGGAACCGCAGGAACTGATGTCGGCGATATGCTGCCTTTCCCGTCAAAAGAAGTCATCTTTACACCGGCGCAGTTTATCGTTGAAACAGACGGCGCGGGCGTTGAAACACTGACTTTAATGAAAGTCGGCGCCGGCGGCGATCCGGATGAAGAGATTGAAACAAAATCAATCTACGGTACGGCTGCCGATACAATTGCCTTTGCTCCCGAAGACGGTGAGTGGTTTAAAGACGGCGCTTACTACATGACTGTCACTTTCCTTCCGGGCTACGGTGTCGGAGCAAGCAGTGATTTCTCCGAATCCGGAGATGTGTTTAAAACAGCTTCTGTAACCTTGAACTCCGAGGATGTCGAATGGAACTGCAATATCGAAAAAACACCTCTTGTTTCGGGAATTGCCTGGAACGATGCGAATAAAGACAGTTTGATGGATGTCGGCGAAGATGTTTTGTCCGATGTTGAAGTCGAACTTTGGTATAACGACGGTACCGACTGGACGATTGTCGGCACAACCGCAACAAACGACACAGGCTACTACCGCTTCTATGAAGATTTGGAAGAAGGCGCTTACTACATCAAAGTGAACGTTTTGAGCGGCTACCAGCTGTCTGAATTTGTTGTCGGCGGCGCTCAGGTCATTCACAAAGTCAATAACTGCTCGGATGAGTTTAACCTGGACAGCAATGACGGCATGTGGAAAACAGACGGACACATCGGCCTTTACAAGACCGAGAACAGCGGAAACGGCAATGGTTACGGCCAAGCTTATGTTGTTTATTCAACAAGCGGCGGTACCATTCTGGTGGAAGGCCCTGAAGGCGATGTCATCGAACCCGGTTTCGAAAGACCGGTTGATGTGCCCGAAGAAGAAAAAGGATTCCCGTGGCTTTTCCTGATCTTGGTCATCGGCGGTATTCTTGTCTTCTTTGTTGTTTTTTACAGCGAATACGTTAAAAAGGAACAGAATTAATTGAAAAATTAATTCTCTTCTTTCCTTTTTTTTATTTTTTAACAGTTTTTTTGACAGCGTTTTTACAGCAAGCTCTTTTTTCAATATTTGAAAATTCATTTCAAATCGTAAAATTTATTACAAAGTTTTGAATATTAAATAATTTATTAAGTGAATTGATTTCATTCGGATTTTCGGTGGTTTTGTGTGTCGGGAAGCTGTTTTCTTCGACTTTTCAAACTTTTAAAAATTCGTCGTTAAGTATATATATTCTGAAATCTTTTACTGATACAATGATTATTTACTAATCATATAATAAAATGTATTTGATATTGTTGCGTTATCGCAACACGTTTGTTGAATTTTCGGGGATAAAGTTTATGTATGATGTAGTGACCATTCGCTTCGCGCGCAGTAAGCAGCAACAGCAGCCACTATGCATAAGCTCCGCTCATCTTCAAATTAATGAAAAAAGCACCCGATACAACGCTTACTTTTCTGCTCTGAACTTTTCAAAGTATTTGAAAAACCGTCTTTTTTCCGATATTTCGGCCTGTTTTCATCTTTGGAAGACTTTCTCAACTGGTTTCAGTTTGAACATATCCGATCCGGATATTTTTAATTTGAAAACGCTTGGACGGGGCGGAAATTACACCCTTTTCAACACTCACGTTTTTGTTTTGCAGCTTCTGACCGTTTCCGAGAGAGGATTCTCTGCCGTTTTCAGCGGTGTCAACTGTCTGCAATTCAAAATAAAAAACGTAACCCAAAAACGATTCAACTCCGCGTCGGCGCGAACCGCGCCGGCGTCTTTCTTTACACTTATCCGTGAACAGATGAAATCATGCTCAGGTGCAGTCTTGCTCTGTTCGGTTTAATGACTTATTGCGACATAAAAGGAGAATTATTATGCGTTCAGATATTTTCAGAACAATAAGCACTTGCTTAATTATAGGGGTGCTGTTCATTTTGGCGGCTGCCATCCCTGCCGCTGCTGCTGATTATGAAGTCCGCGGAAGCTGGATCGATAACAATAATGCAGCGACACAGATTTTCAGGCCGAATGATACAAATGTTTTAAGTTACACGATCAATGCAAATAATATTGAGCTTCCCGCTTATTTTATTTTAAGCATTGCCGATAACGGCGGCGAACCGCTTTCCGGATTTGATATTTTCAAAGGGTCAAGATAAGAATAGAGGATTTTCTCTCAAGATTTTTAGGATTTTTTGATATAAATCTTCATTCCTATAATTGTACCTAAATTCACATTCTTTTAAATGAAGATAAAAATACTTTTTATGAA
>NZ_JAWDKC010000035.1:0-655 GCF_032714515.1 Methanimicrococcus hacksteinii
TTTACTGCAGATGTTACCGGCGGCTCGGGCACTTACAGCTATCAGTGGTATAAAGGAAGCATTGCTTCGGGCAATGAAATCGGTACGGATTCTGCAACTTACTCTATTGCTTCCGCTGCTGCTTCTGATGCCGATACCTATCACGTTCGCGTGATTGACAGCGGCACATACGCTGACGGTTCCGGTACTTTGACTGTTTACGGCTCCGGTACTCATTCGGTTTCCGTGAATAACGAAAATGTGGCTGTCGGTGAACCTGCAACGTTTACTGCAGATGTTACCGGCGGCTCGGGCACTTACAGCTATCAGTGGTATAAAGGAAGCATTGCTTCGGGCAATGAAATCGGTACGGATTCTGCAACTTACTCTATTGCTTCCGCTGCTGCTTCTGATGCCGATACCTATCACGTTCGCGTGATTGACAGCGGCACATACGCTGACGGTTCCGGTACTTTGACTGTTTACGGCTCCGGTACTCATTCGGTTGCCGTGAACAATGCAAATGTGGCTGTCGGTGAACCTGCAACATTTACTGCAGATGTTACCGGCGGCTCGGGCACTTACAGCTATCAGTGGTATAAAGGAAGCATTGCTTCGGGCAATGAAATCGGTACGGATTCTGCAACTTACTCTATTGCTTCCGCTGCTGCTTCTG
>NZ_JAWDKC010000036.1:0-738 GCF_032714515.1 Methanimicrococcus hacksteinii
GGGTCACGAGTAGAACAGAGGATTTTTCCTTACAATCTTTAAGATTTTTTGATATAAATCTTCATTCCTATAGTTATACCTAAATTCACATTCCTTTAGATGAAGATAAAAATATTTTTTATTCACTCCTCTATGTTTACTCATTCTGGTTTTGGAATAACCCCAGAACCCTTCAATCCCATTAATATGACTTTTTCCATTTACAAACTCATTTCGCCCATGGTCTACCCGATAGTGTTTATCATATCCAACATCCACTAATCCATCATATCCTTTCCAGCTGTCAGAATAAATAACGCTATTCGGTTCAACTTTTCCACGGATTATTGATTGTAATGTTGATTTTTTACAATCCGGAACAATTTCAGTATAAACTTTCCCGTTTCGTTTTCTCATCCCAAAGACAATTGTTTTGCTGCCGGCACCGCGTCCACGCTTTCCTTTTACGCGCCTCGGGCCGAAATAAGATTCATCAACTTCAATTTCTCCTTGGAATGGTGATTCCTGTTCACAAAATTCGGCAATCCGCTCGCGGATTGCCATAAGGTATCTATTAACAGTTTTACGTTCTAAATTCACAATTTGGGATATTTGAGTTGCATCCAGATCCAAAACAAAAAGCTTCACAATTTGTCTAAATTTAGCTTCAGAAATTTTAGAACGATTTGCATATTTATTTTTCAATTGCATGAGCATGATTAGAACACCTAATTATTTAGTTGTTCTACTCGTGACCCT
>NZ_JAWDKC010000037.1:0-24224 GCF_032714515.1 Methanimicrococcus hacksteinii
TTGTTTCATATGTTTTGTTTCATATGTTTTGTTTCATATGTTTTGTTTCATATGTTTTGTTTCATATGTTTTGTTTCATATGTTTTGTTTCATATGTTTTGTTTCATATGTTTTGTTTCATATGTTTTGTTTCATATGTTTCATTTTATCCGTCAAAATGAAACATTTATTTATTTCATTTATAAAACGGGGGGCTGAAAATGGACATTAATCAAAAGAATGAAATTATTTCAAACGCCGTTTCCGTTGTTGTTAAAAAAGCCCTCAAATCTTCTTTTTCATCCAAAAGGGGCCGCTCTTTTTTTACGGGCGCCGCTTCTTCTCTGAAGGCCGCCTCGAAAAAAAGGGATGCTTATGAGCAAAAAGGCGTTCATATCCCGCCTTTTTTGATTGCAAGCATTGCTGCCGAATGCAATCTCCGGTGCAAGGGCTGTTACGCCCGCGCCGGCAATGAAATCGGCAATGAAATCGGCAATGAAATCGGCAATGAAATCGGCAATGAAAACGGCATCCGGAATCCCGGTGAGATGACCGGCCGTCAATGGGAAAGCATATTCGATCAAGCTTCTGATTTGGGTGTTTCTTTTATTGTTTTGGCCGGCGGCGAGCCGATGATGCGAAAGGATGTTTTAGACGCGGCCTCTCGTGTTTCATCAATCATTTTTCCGGTTTTTACAAACGGAACGCTGTTCGGAAAAGAATATCTTGATTTTTTTGACGGCAGCCGAAATCTGGTTCCTGTTTTAAGTATTGAAGGCGACCGGGCGCGAACGGATTTTCGCAGGGGTGAGGGTGTTTTTGAGCGGATTCAAAATGCGGCAAAAGAAATGACGGAGATCGGCCTTCTTTTCGGCGTTTCAATTACGGTGACAACCGAGAATTTGGAATTTGTTACCGATCCCGATTTTGTTTCCGATTTGAAGAGAAACGGCTGTGCCGCTTTATTTTATGTCGAATATATTCCGGCGGACGGAGATTATGAATTGGCGCCGGCGGATGATGATTTAACTTTGATCGGGAATCGGGTTTCCGACCTTCGGGACCGGTTCGCCGACATGATTATCGTTTCTTTTCCGGGGGATGAGAAATACATCGGCGGCTGCTTGGCGGCCGGCAAAGGTTTTTTCCATATCAATGCTTACGGCGGCGCCGAACCGTGTCCGTTTTCGCCGTATTCGGATATGAATCTTAAAAATCATACGCTGATGGAAGCGATTGAATCGCCGCTTTTTGAAAAAATCAAGGCGGAAAAGCTTTTGGAAGGCGAGCACAAAGGCGGATGCACTTTGTTTGAAAAGAGAGAAACGGTTGAATCTTTTGTTTCGCCGGTTGTTGTTTTGAAGAAATAAATACTGAGGTCGGAGAAGCAGTATTTAATTCCGGCAGACGTCGCGCGCGGGCGGCATGATTTTTTAAATGTTCTAAACACAGGTTCATTTTTTAAACATTATAAATACAGGCTCATTTTTCTAAACATGAATTCATTTTTGGATTTTGAAAAATGCAAAGACTTCGTCTTTTCGGTTTTAATAAATAAAAAAAGTTGACAGCAAAAAGCTGTCTGAAACAAAATTTTAATTTTAAACAAAGAAAGTCGGCAGAAATTATCTGCTCAACATCATTTCTGCGGTTTCGGGTTTGTAGACCCATTCCATCGGCAGAACTTTGGTGTTGTGGTAGTATTTCACGAGTCTTCTGATCTTGGATTCCGTCAACTGAAGGGATCTTTTGTTGTGAAGGTCGTGTTTGTTTGCAGCCAAGTGCTTTCTGAGTCTGAGTGCTTTTAAGATCAAGTTGGTCAAGTCTTCCGGAATGTGGGGTGCGACTTCTTTTTCTTTTAAGATCTGAGTCACTTTTTTGCCGGTGAGCAATTTTACGTCGCCGACACCGTACTGGTCTCTTAAAATCATGCCGATCTGGCTTGTCGGAATACCCTGTTTCCACATGTCCAAAATAAGGTTAGTTACTTCGTCTGCGGAAATGTTGGACCATTCAGGAACTTCGGTTCGAAGCGGCTTCTTTGAGCCGGACTTACCCTTTCTCTTTGTGTGCATTTTTGCCATAATATCAACCTCTAAATAACCGTTACTTCAAAATATCGGATTTTCCGAATCGGAAACGATATTTCTTCACGTGTTATTGTGTCGAAAATAATTCAAAAGAACGGATTTTAAAATAAAATATTATAAAATCAAATTCTGAATCAAAATTCGCAACACTCAAAACAGCGATATGGTATATAAATTTTCGGCAGTTTCATTTCCGGTTTTTCCAAACCTGAAACATCGGTTTTATAAAAATTCAAACCCGAACCCCCGATAAAACCCGAAAAACAATCTGAAAGAAATTCTTGAAATTAAACAAAAAACGGGGTTCGTTTTTTGCAAATTGTCAAAAAAGATGTTTCGGTTTTGAAAATAATTCTAAATAAAAACCGATGAAATATAAACGAAAATTAAACGAAAATTAAATGAAAACCAAATGAAAACTAGCATTACGGCTTGTGTTGCTGCCGTCTACAGCGCGGTCAGCATTTCCATATGCATCTGCTTCTTTTTGAGACATCCGTTCGCTTCGCGAACGGGGGTACTGCTACCTTCCGTTTCCGTTTTGCTGCTGCCGCCGCCCGCCCGCGCGAAACCCGCCGTTTTGAATTCATTCAAAACTGGAACGCGGGTTATTGAGTCTGATTATTCATGCCATTTTTTTATTTTTTACACAATTTTAATTTCTCATATTATTCATGCACTCTCTTGCTTATTTATTTAATAAGCGCAAAGCCGCCTCATCATTTTAATTTTGAACGAGGTTTTATATAGTTCCTCTGTATTTGTGAGTTGGTTAAGCCGTTTCATTCCATTTTTCTTTTATTGCGGCTTATCGGCATCAGGGTTTGATGTATTGATATCTTTTTGATTTTTGATATTTGATATATGAAGCCTGTTTTTTGTCGATTATTTATCCTTTCGAGGTTTTAATTATGACAACTCAAAACAATCACTCTCAGCCGGAGGATTTTCCATCTTCCGCGGGACCGGCAGAGTCCCCCTCCACTCCGACGCAGCCGACAACGGCTGCAAACACTTCCGATACAGGGAGCCCCGATATTGTCGATGCCGGCGGAGCGCCGACCGGGTCGGACAGTTCCGGTGGAATCGGCAAAATGACAAAAGGCGTTGAAAATCTGCTCGGGAATCCGAAAAAAGCGGTGGTCAAAGTTTCTATTCCCGTTATGATCGCGTTGTTTTTTGAATCCATTTACAATCTTGTCGATACGTTTTGGGTGGCCGGAATCGGCGCGGAAGCGTTGGCGGCAGTCGGTTTGGCTTTCCCGTTCTTCATGGCTTTAATGGCGATTGCAACCGGTATCGGTGTCGGCGCAGGATCCGCTGTTTCCAGAGCCATCGGCTCCAAAAACAAGAAACAGGCCGATAAATTCGCAACACACGCCATTATCTTCGCGCTCATCATGAGTTTCATTTCATGGCTGGCTGTTCCTTTAATGGAACCGATTTTCATGCTGATGGGCGCAGACGCGTCTCTTGCGGCAACAACGGCCGGATACATGAACCCGTTCATTTATTGTTCGTTCTCAATTTTCCTGCTCAACGTCGGAAATTCACTTCTGAACAGCGAAGGCAACAGCAAGAAAACGATGTTTGCAACAATCGTCGGCGCGGTTTTGAATATGATTCTTGACCCGATTTTCATTTACGACTGGGGTCTCGGGCTCGGCGTCAACGGCGCGGCTTACGCCAGCGTTTTGTCTTTCAGTGTCTCAACGGCCATGATTCTTTACTGGCTCTTGATTCAGAAGAAAACATATGTCACGATTCGGTTCAAAGGGTTCAGATTTGAATGGCCGGTGATTCGCGACATTATTGTTGTCGGCATCCCCGCAACCATTTCTCAGCTGACGATGTCCATTTCCACCGTTTTGTTGAATGCGATTGTCTTAAATGTCGGCGGAACGGATGGCGCCGCTATTTACAGCACGGGCTGGCGTATCATTTCCATCGGAATTATGCCGATGCTCGGACTTGCAACCGGTATGACCACAATGGCCGGCATCTCCTACGGCAGCCGCGATATCAAAAAACTCAAATCCGTTTATTATTTCGGTATTCAAATCGGTTTGGTTTTGGAGCTGATTATTGCCGCAATCGTTTTCGTCTTTGCCGATCCGATCGCCGCCATTTTCGCAACCGGAGAATCCGTTTATCTGCAAGCCGATATCGCCGAATTCCTTCGGATTATGTCGTTGCTCTTCCTGTTCCTGCCGGCAAACATTTTGACGTCTTCCATGCTTCAGGGCCTGAAGATGGGATTCTCATCCTTGATTCTGACGCTGATTCGCGCTTTCGTCTTTGAAGTTCCGATCGCCTACTTCTTAGGCATCCATCTCGGAATGGGACTCATCGGTATTTGGATCGGCGCGCTGGTCGGTGATTTCTTGGTCATGATCATCAGTTTCGCATTCGGAAACTATGTCATTCGCGACTTGAAGAAGCTTTATTCAAAGCCGATCATTTCCGAAAGTCAAAGTTAATCTAAAAAAGTTCCGGAATTCAACGAAGACTCGAATTTCTTTGTTGAACCCGAATTTTATTCTCATTTTTATTAAATCCTTTTATCAATATTTATTTCTTATTGCAATTTAATTTTTATTTATAATGATAAATTATTTATCGGGTACAACTGTATTTTATTATTGTGATAGCTTCAGCTGTCTGTTTGTTAAGGTTTATTAAATCTCTTAGAATTTATTTAAATTAAGGTTGGAAATTTTTATGTTGGCTAATCGTTCAATTCGCTCTCGCGAACAATGTCGCCCGCCTGCGTTTTTGGCAGTCGGGGGGGGGGGGTACGGCTCCTTCTCAGGTAAAGCATTTTTCTAAATATTTCTTTTTAGCGGCAATGGTTCTGCTGCTCTTTTTCACATCGACCGCATGCGCCGCTCAGATTCCGATTTCATCGGTTGCCGATCTCGAAAAGATTGGATATTACGGTTCACATCCGTTAGACGGCGACTACATTCTGATGAATGATATTACAATTACAGATACGTGGGCGCCTATCGGTAATACCAGCAGTCCGTTCTTCGGAACTTTTGACGGTAATAACAAGTCAATCATTTTTGAAAGTTCAGGAGCTTATGTGGATTTTGATAGTCCCGGCCGTATCCAAGAGGATGGTTACGGTTTATTCGGCAAAGTTGGCCGTCCTGATCGGAATAAAAAAGTTGAAATTAAAAATGTTCATCTTGTTCTTGAATCGAATTTGAAAAGCGGGTCCAATTTCGGATCTTTAGTCGGAATTGTCAATGGCAGTTCATCTTATCCTTTTTCAATGGAGAATTGTTCATTAACATCTGATGGGAATTTTAAGATCGAAGGCAATAATGAGGTTGGCGGTCTTGTCGGTAGAGTTGATTCCGCTGCTGTTTTTAAAAACTGTTCTATTTCCGATTCATCCGGTTCTGTTTCTGTAATCGGCGATCATCATGACGTTGGCGGCCTTATTGGTTATATTTTTCCCGGAAATGTTACTCTTACAGGTTGTTCCTTTTCAGGCAACGTTGGCGGTAGTAGTTATTCTGCCGGAGGTTTAATCGGCAGCGCCCGTGGAACCATTATTGATAATTGTTATGCAACAGGAACTGTTTCCGGTGAGAGGGCCATTGGTGGTTTAGTCGGAGATTATAGTGGAAAAATCAATAATTCTTATGCTAATTGTACTGTTACAAAAGATGATCCTAATTATGCCGCAGGCGGCCTTGTTGGCTATATTATCTCTACATCATCAATTTCAAATTGCTATGCTGAAGGTAAAGTTGTTTCTGTTAGCCGTTCCAGTGGTCTGGTCGGTTATGTCGATTCCCCATCTTCTCTTACCATTTCGGATTGCTATTCCTTATGTGACGTTGAAGCAGGCAATTTAGCAGCCGGCGGGATTCTCGGTTTTTCCAGGTCCAGTGTTAATATTTCAAACAGTTATTTTGCAGGAACTGTTTCCCTTGACAGTGGAGCAGATCCGGGCTCAAAAATTGGCGGGATCGTCGGCTTTTCCGGAGGAACGGTTAATGGCTGTATTTATTTAAGCGACTCTGTTGATGCCACTAATGGAGAAGAAATAGTTCGTGGTACAGGAGTTTCTTCCGCTGATATGAAGAAAATTGAAACTTATGAAAGTGCAGGTTGGTTTATTTCTGAAGGCAAAGACGCTTCTAAAGCTTGGATTATTAATGAAGGAGGGTATCCTCATCTTTATGCGTTTGACAGAATTGTTCAGATCTCTTCCGTTGACGAACTTAAATTAATCGGCTCCGGCGAATATAATCCTTTAAAAGGTTATAATTACACACCGGACGGAGATTATGTTTTAACCAAAAACATCACAATCACCGACAACACATGGAAAACAATCGGCAATCAAAGCGAACCGTTCCTCGGAACTTTTGACGGTCAGGGAAATTCCATTACTTTTGCAAGTTCATCGGGAACGACGACTCTTGATAATTCTGAAATCGTTAACAGCCGCGGATTCGGTTTGTTTGGAACGGTCGGTAAAACAGGCTGGGATAAAGAAATCGTCATTCAAAATGTCAAAGTTGTTTTGAAATCCAATTTGACAATTGATGAACTTTCTTCAGGTCGTGATGAAATCGGCGCTTTAGTCGGAAATGTTTCTCTTAATTCTCCTGACACATTCTTAATGAAGAATTGTTCATTAACGTCTCAGAGCAATTATAATATTGATGGAGATAACGGCGTTGGCGGTCTTGTCGGCTCTGTCGAAAACGGCTCTCTTATTGATTGTTCCGTTTCAGGTAAAATCTCGATTCTCGGTTCCCGAGAGCTCGGCGGTCTTGCCGGTTATGCCAAATACGATTCTATCGAAAACTGTTCCGTTTCCGGTACCGTTTCAGTAATCGGTGACGATTATGTCGGCGGTCTTGTCGGTGGTTCTATGTTTAATGATTTTGACAAATGTTCTGTTTCCGGCAACATTTTACTGAGCGCGGTTGACGATTATATCGGCGGTCTTTCCGGTTATGATACCGGCAGTGTTTTTGAAAGCTGTTTTGTTTCCGGTAATGGTTCAATAACGGCAGGCGGCATGTCTGCCGGCGGTCTTCTCGGTCTTACCAGCAGCGGTACAGATATTATGGAATGTTTTGTCTCAGGCAACATTTCGGTAACATCCGATACGAGCGCAGGCGGTCTTATCGGCCAGTTTGACGACAGTTCCGTTAAGGATTGTTATTCAACAGCCAAAGTGAAAGCCAATGATACAGTCGGCGGCCTTGTCGGTGATTTATCTACGCTTTCAACTCTTGAATCCTCTTATTTCGCGGGAAAAGTCTCCTTTGATGACGGCGCAACAGCAAGTTCATTAATCGGCGGAATCAGCGGCTCAGCCAATGTTCCGGCGGCTCTCGATGATTGTCTTTATTCATATGAATTTATTGAAGACGTTGACACCGAAACACCTTATCCGGGATTAGTTCTCCTTGGAATTGAAACGTCTTCTGCGAACATGAAGAAAATCGGAACTTACTTGCCGGAAAATCCCGAAATCCTTTCCGGTTGGGACATCACAACTGATTCAAAAGCAGGAAGCACCTGGTTTATTCTTGCCGGCCAATACCCACAGCTGACAGCGACATATGTTCCGCCCGCGAAATCAAGCGGCGGCGGTGGCGGCGGTACAGGCAGCGCCACAGTTGTTGACCCGAGCTCTCCGACTCCCGATGCGGACGGTGCGCTTGGCGATGGTGAACTTGGCGGTGACGGTGAACTCGGTGGTGACGGTGCGCTTGGCGGCGACGGCGAACTCGGTCCTGACGGAATGCCGATTTCCGGTGATTCCGGTTCAGGCTCGGCGACCGGAAACGCATCAAGCGGCGGCAAGTATGTCGGTGACGATCAAAAATTAAGCAGAATTTTGGCAGGTTTTTCGAATGAAGAAGGCGGAATCAATCGGACTTCGTATCTTTTGATCGGAATCGGTTTGATTATTGTCATTTGCTGCGTTGCTTATTACTTGTATAAGAAACGCGAGTAAAAATTTAAAAATTAGTGAATAAGCTTTGAGCTTATTCATTTCTTTTTTTCATTTTTGTTTCTTGTTTTGTTGGTTTTTTTTGTTTTTCTCTCTGTTTTTGTTTTCTTCATAATTTTTAAAATCAATGAAAACAATTCTTCCTCGGTGACAAAAATGTATAATATTTTATGTTTCGGTGATTCAAACACCTGGGGCATGGACCCGAAAACTCTGGCACGATTCGCGCCGGAAATCCGCTGGTCCGGCATTTTGAAAAAAGAGCTCGGCGCCGATTTCAATATCATTGAAGAAGGATTGGTCGGCCGAACCGCCGTCATGTCTTTTCCGTTTGAGCCTGAAGCCTGCGGCATTTCTTATTTCCTGCCGTGCGTGAAATCTCATGCACCGCTTGATATGATTATTATCATGCTCGGCACAAACGATTTCGCATACGGCGCGACACCGCTCGGAATCGTCCGAAATCTGGCGCGCTACATTCCGATTGCAAACGATAATGCGACCGGCGTTCCCGGTAAAAAGCCGAAAATCCTGCTGGTTTCACCCGTTCAAATCACAAAAGATTTCGAAAAAAGCCCGTTTCAGGAAATTTTCGGCGACGTCGATGTTTGTATTGAAAAATCGAAAGTTTACGGAAATTATGTCAAAATGATTGCCGAAGAAAACGGCTGTCTTTGGCTGGATTCCTCAGATGCGGCGGCAGCAAGTGAAACCGACGGTCTTCATTTTGATGAAAAAGGACATGAAGCGCTCGGAAAAGCAATCGCGGAAATTGTTCGAAAAGAGCTCTGAATTTCAATTCAGATTTTAATTTTAAAATAAACAAAAAAAGTAAAAAAATGCGGGTCCGGATTAATATTCCGGATCCATGCCGTCAATCGTCATAAATGACGATTCCATTTCTTTTTTCTTTCTGACACGGTCTTTTTTGTCTTTTTCCATGCCGATTGCCTGAATCGCGCCTTCATAGAGGGATTCGAGTTCTTCGGCGGAGTTGAGCGTCAAAACACAAAGCGCTTCGGGCATGCTGCCGTTTTCAACGATCACGCCTTTGAAAACGTGGCCGATTGCGCCCGACAGTTTTTCGACTTCATTGGAAATTTCTTCCATACTCAGATATTTTTTGTCGCCTTTTAAGATAATCATCGCACGGCCGCCTTCTTTGTAGACGTCTGTTGAGAACAAAAGCCCGCGCGGCGATAAACAATTCTGAATAACGGTTCGAATCGGCATATCATTTTCAGCTTTATAATAACCGATTGTCGCCAAACCCGCGCCGCCGCTCATCACAGTTTTAAAGTCACCCAAGTCGGTCACCATCATCATTTCGCTGTCCAAAGAGTCGAGCAGGAACAAAAGGCGTTTTGCAATCATGCTGTTGATGCCGTCATAGGCTTCCTGGACGCTGCCGCCGATGGTTTTCAAATACTGGTTGTCGGCTAAAATGATGCCGTCGCAGGGTCCTTCCCTGAGTTCTTTGAGCATGAACGCGGCATTCTGCAAATAAAGTGTTCCTTCTTCTCTGAAAGGCAGAATCACAAGCGCGTAAACCGGGAAATTGTGAGATTTTTTGATTTCTTCAATCAAAGGCGGTGTAAAAGAAGATCCTGTTCCGCCGGATGCCGAAGTGACCACGAAAGCGACGTCGAAATTGCCTCTGTCTTCAATGGCTTTTAAGATGTTTCCTTTCTGCTGTTCGAAAACTTCTTTGCCGATATTACGGTTGGCGCCGACGCCGTGAAGGTTCTTGATATGGATTCTGTCCTTGGCTTTCGTAAACTTCATTTCTTTCAAGTCATTAATTGCCGTGTTGATTGCAATTGTCTGAACATTGCTCTGATAATTGTGCTTTGAAAAGTATTTCGAAAGGCCGCCGCCGGCTTCTTTGACATTGGAGCCGCGATTCATAGCGTGTTTGTTGACGGCATCTAAAATTCTGTTGCCGCATTGGCCGTTTCCGACAAGTAAAACGTTAAGCAAAATGGATTCCTCCGATGAATAAATTAAATTAAAAATATGCGTAATGAACGTAAATTTGTTTATGATTATCAATTTTGGTATATATATTTGTTCTCTCCTTTTATATCCGTTTTTATATCTCTGTCTCTTTATCGATGACGGGAGACTAAATATTTAAAACAGCCTATTTTTTGAAATTTATTTTAATCCTGATAAAATCCAGAAACAGAAAATCGCAAACCGAAAATCGCAAACCGAAAAATCAACAAACAAGAAACCAACAAACAAGAAATCAGCAAACAAGAAATCAGCAAACAAGAAATCAGCAAACAAGAAATCAGCAAACAAGAAATCAGCAAACAAGAAATCAGCAAACAAAAAATCAACGGTCATAAAAAATCGGTAACGGCAAAAACAAAAATTAATGAAAAAGGAAGGGGAGTTAATTTTTAAAAATTAACTCAGAATTTGTATTCTCTGTGCCGTTTCCAAAGGAAAAGAGCGGCGACAAGAATCAAAATGATCGGAATGAATATTAAGAACCAGTAATCTAAGAAACTGCCGATTGCCGAGCTTCCGACCGCGTTGAATGAAACGGTTTGAATCGTCCCGTTTTTCGCGCTGCTGTTATACGTGTAATTGTAGGTAATCGGAACGCTGTAAACACCTTCCGCGCTTGCCGATAATGAATATTCGATTGTTTTTTGGTTGTTCGGCATAATCTGGTCGATGTAAACAGTTGCTTTGCCGCCGGTCACCGTTATTTCTTTTCCGCTGATTGTTGCGCCGTCCGGAAGCGTGAATTCAATTCCGACATACTGCGCCGGCATTGTTCCGGTGTTTCGGATCGTAATGTTGCCTTCAATCTTTGAGCGCGTGTAATAATCAACCGTATTTCCGCTCAGCGGTGATGCCGAAAAAGTGAGTGCCGCCAAATCGCTGACCTCAATTCTCACATCGTTGCTTTGCGTGTAATTGAATTTTCCGCCGACATTGTTTTCGGCGCTTGCGGTTGTTTTCGAAAGCGTGTATGTGCCCGGTTCAACCGCTTTTAATTGATAAGCCAAATAAGTGCTGTTTGTGTTTCTGTTGATTGTCTGATTGACGGTGTTGTTAATCGTCACATTGGACATTAAAAACCCTTGCTGATACGGATCTGTAATCGTTACGTTTTTCGCGTCATAATTGCCGGTGTTGTTGACATAAATCATGACCGTAATAATATCATCAACCGAAACGCTGGATGACGGGGTTACGACTTTTGTAATCACAAGTTCCGGACGCCCCGCGCCTTCCGCATTGGAATGGCCGCCGTCAATGTAGCCCGAGTTTGACACATTGGCATTTGTCCAAATTTCCAATTTGACTTCATTGAATCTTCCGATTTCTCTGAAATCAATGGCTCTGACCGTATAATTGCCGTCCGTTGCCTGGAAACTCATCGTTTGGTTCAATCCCAGCTTCGTTCCGTTCAAACGGGTCCAGCTGTCGTTCTTCCATTCATAAATACTGATTGACACATTTCCGGATGTGTTGTTGCTGTTATCATCTGTGCTGACGCCGATTGATCCGGCTTCAATGATAATATTGTTAACCATGTAACCGTCGCTGCCTTCAATCCATTCGGTCGTTTCATACGCGGCGGCCGGAACCATGACGGCTGTCAGGCACAATGCAAAAAATAAAAGTCCTGCACCATATTTTATTAATTTCAAATTAACGTCCCCTACATTGTTTTTTCGATATCGGATATGTCGTTTTTGATTCGTAATGACTTTTCATATAATAATGAATTAATTGTCATTTTAATCTATCATATGATTTGATACTTTGTATAATTTTAACTATTCTTAAGTATGCTAACATTATTCTCATTTATTTAATATTTTTGATTTTTCAACAATCACAGTATCGGGGTTCGACAGTGTTTCTCTGTTTTATTTCACAATATCCAAACCCACGTCAATCCAGTCGGCATCGTTTGTGACGGCGCTGAGAGAAATCACATTCGCGCCCGTTGCAGCATACTCTTTTAAATTCTCCTTGCGTATGCCGCCGGAAGCTTCTAAAATCACGCGGTTTCGAAGATTTTTCTGCTCCAAAAGGGCAATCACATCACGGATTTGGTCCGGCGTCATATTGTCCAGCAGAATAATGTCGGCGCCGAGTTCGGCTGCCAAAACAGCCTGCTCTTTGGTGTCCGCTTCGATTTCTATTTTTTTCGTAAAAGAAGTTTGGCGTTTCGCTTCCTTAAATGCGTTTTCAAGCCCCATGATTTCAATATGATTGTCTTTAATCATCACGGTGTCCGACAAACTTTGCCGGTGCGGGTCGCCGCCGCCGTCCAACACCGCTTTCTTCTCAAATTTACGGATTCCCGGCGTTGTTTTTCGGGTCGCCGCAATTTTCGGCGCATGAATGCCGGCCGCAGCCGCAGCGTCAGCCGCAATTTGAACATAATCGCGGGTGTTTGCCGCAATTCCCGACAAATGAGACAAAAAATTCAAAACAAGACGCTCAACGCGTAAAATTGAAACGGAATCCCCGTTTAATTCATACAAAACATCGCCGGCTTTTGCCTTCTCGCCCGGCTTTTTTTTCAAAACGTATGAAATTTTCATGTATTCCAAAATCGCCGAGGCGATTTCAAGACCGGAGACAACACAGTCTTCCTTGACAAAAATGACGGCCCGAACGTTTTCATTTCCGACAAGCGTGCAGGAAACATCGTCTTCTCTTAAGTCTTCTTCCAGAAAATGTTCAATTTCTTTTTGGAGTATCATTTTTCCCGCATCCGTTTGAATGATTTAACAATTTATTGACAACCTATTAACAATTTGACAGATGATTTGATTATGATTTAATCATAATTTGACAGATGATTTGATTATAATTTGACTGACGGTTTGATTACACATTCAATTGATAATTGATTATAATTTGATTTCTCGGAATTGTACTTTACGCCTCTTGAATATATATTTTTTAGTCCGAGCGCTTCGAGCCTGATAATTATTTTTTCTGTTTTTGAATTCATAAATTTTTCTTTTCGGATTAAAGCAAAAGACATAATAAAAAGGACGGATTTTATACGAAATGCAATCGCGGAAATAGAATGCGGATCTCATTTTTCATTTTATTGTCATACACAGTGTTATCAATTTACAGGATGTTTAATCAATGATCAAAATTGGTGTAATCGGATGCGGTTTTATCGGCACTCAAATCTGCCTGGCTGTTGATTCAGGGGCGGTCCCGGCTGAAATTTTCGGCATTTTTGATTTTTCGGACGAAAAAGCAAATGCCGTTTTAAAATGTCTCAAATCGTCTTCTCCGGTGAAATGCTCTCCCGAGATAATGATTGAATCCTGCGATTTAATTATTGAATGCGCGTCTCAGGATGCCGTTTTAAAATACGCTCTTCCGGCCGCCGAAAACGGCGTCGACATGATGATTCTCAGCGTGGGCGCGCTTCAAGATCCCGATTTTTATGAAACGCTTGAAAAAACGGCCGCCGCCAACCATTCCAAAATTTACATTCCGTCGGGCGCCATTGCCGGGACAGACGGGCTGAAGGCCGCTGCCGTTGCCAATTTGTCTTCCGTTTCCGTCACAACCCGAAAGCCGATTTCCGGACTTGCCGGCTCCCCGTATCTGATTGAAAAAGGCATCGATCTTGCCGACATTCAAGAGCCGACATTGGTTTTTGAAGGATCCGCCGCCGAAGCGGTTGTCGGATTCCCGAAAAACGTCAACGTCTGCGCAACAATCAGTTTGTGCGGCATCGGTTTTCAAAAGACGGCTGTCCGGATTATTGCCGATCCGACAATTTCTGAAAACATTCACGAACTGGAAGTTTCCGGTGATTTCGGCCGCATGAAAATGATTATTGAAAACAGACCGTCGCCGCAAAATCCGAAATCAAGTTATTTGGCGGCACTGTCGGCGGTTTCAACGCTTAAGAAAATCACAAGCCCGATTCAAATCGGCGTTTGATTTTCATTTTTTGTTTTTGCATTCCCGTTGTCATTTTTTTATTTTTTATCTTCATTTTCATCTTTCATTTTTGCATCCCATTGCCATTTTTTTATTTTTATTTCCATTTTCGTCTTTTCATTTTTATTTCCATTTTCGTCTTTTCATTTTATATTTTCATTTCGTTCCCTCTATTATATTTCCAATTTTTTATTTTTTATTTTATATCTTTTAATTTCTTTTTATCGGCCTCTCCCTTTTGTTTTTAATTGTCATTCCTCTTTTTAAAAATTCGAAAAACTTATAAAATGTCGGATTTGATTATACCAGTTATGATGCAGAGAACATATCGCGCGTATACGCTCAATAATTTTGAGGAAATTGAGCAGTTTTCCGCCGTCTCCGAAGAGGACCGTGAGGCGGTTGAGGTTGTCGGGCGCGTCTTTCCTTTTAAAACCAATAATTATGTCGTCGAAGAACTGATTGACTGGGAGAACGCACCGAACGATCCCCTTTTCACATTGCATTTTCCCCGAAAAGAAATGCTTTTTCCCGAGCAGTATGAGACCGTTAAACAGCTGATCCGTTCAGACGCCGACAAAGAAGAAATTTCTCAAAAAATCGAAGACATCCGTTTGTCATTTAATCCGAATCCGTCGGGGCAGGTGCATAACGTTCCCGAATTCAACGGCGCCAAATTAGACGGCCTTCAGCACAAATATCGGGAAACCGTTCTTTTTTTCCCGAAGCAGGGACAAACTTGCCATGCCTACTGCACTTTCTGTTTCCGATGGCCGCAGTTTTCAAAATTCATCAATCTTTCCGATCAGAAATTCGTCATGACGCAGGATTATGAAATTTACATGGATTATCTGAAATCCAAACCCGACGTGACGGACATTTTGTTCACCGGCGGCGATCCGCTGACAATGCGGACATCTGTTCTGGCTTCTTATGTCGACCGATTGCTGGAAGAAGACATGAATCAAATCAAAACAATCCGCTTCGGCACGAAATCGCTGGCGCACTGGCCTTACCGCTTTACGGACGGCAAGGATGCCGACGAAATCATCAAACTGTTTGAACGCATCGCAGATGCCGGAAAACACGTTGCGGTCATGGCGCATTTCAATCATCCGAAAGAGCTGTCAACGCCCGTTGTCGAAGAAGCGGTGACGCGCATCATCAACACAGGCGCTCAGATCCGAACACAATCCCCGGTTTTGAATCACATCAACAACGATCCGGCGGCCTGGTCCCAAATGTGGCGCCGGCAAGTGGATCTCGGCTGCATTCCTTATTATATGTTCGTTGCCAGAGACACGGGCGCAAAGCACTTCTTTGAACTGCCGCTTTCCGAATGCCATCACATTTTTCAAAAAGCTTATCAGGGCGTCAGCGGCATCTGCCGGACCGTCCGCGGCCCGAGCATGAGCGCGCATCCCGGCAAAATTCAGATTCTCGGCGTCAGCGACGAGCCGAATGAAAACGTTTTCATTCTGCGCTTTATTCAGGGCAGAAATCCGGATTGGGTTGCCCGGCCGTTTTTTGCGGAATTTGATTCCGAAGCGACGTGGCTGGACCAATTAAAGCCGGCATTCGGCAAATCCGCATTTTTCTTTGAAAACGAGTTGGATGATTATTTGAACCCGTAATGATTTGACTCAAAACAATTTTTTAGATTCTTTTTATTCAAAACAATTCTTTATGATTCTTTTTTTATTTTTTTCAATTCAATAGAATTCGTTCTTCCAAAACGGTTTAATAGGAATATATAATTGATTCTTTGCTTTGCAAGGGACGGGATTTTATGAAAAATGAAGAAATGATCCGGCGTATTTCCGAATTGAAAAAGGAAAAGAACGCCGTTGTTCTGGCGCACAATTACGCCCGCGCCGAAGTTCAGGACATTGCCGATTTGGTCGGCGACTCCTTCGCACTCAGCCGCGCTGCCGTTGATTTGGATGCCGATATGATTGTTTTTGCAGGCGTTCATTTTATGGCGGAAAGCGCGTACATTCTCTCCCCGCAGAAAACAATTCTTCTGCCCGATGCCGATGCCGGATGCCCGATGGCGGACATGGTAACCGCAGACGCGCTTCGCGAAGCAAAGAAACAGCATCCGAACGCAGCCGTTGTCTGCTATGTCAACAGTTCGGCGGCCGTCAAAGCCGAATCCGATGTCTGCTGCACGTCCGCAAACGCCAAAGAAGTGGCGGCGGCAATCAAAGAAGATGAAATTTTATTTGTTCCCGACAAAAATCTCGGCCATTACATTTCCACGCTGACGGAGAAGAAAGTGCATTTATGGAACGGATTTTGTCCGATTCACCAGCAGATTACGGAATTTGATGTCCTGACGGCCAAATCAATGCATCCGAACGCCGTTTTTTTGGCGCATCCCGAATGCCGCGCCGAAGTTTTAAAACATGCCGACGGCATTTTCAGCACGGCAGGCATCATTAAATATGCCGCGGCTTCCGATGAAAAGGAATTCATTATCGGGACCGAGCAGGAAATGATGCACAAATTACGGCAGGACAGTCCGGAAAAGTCTTTTTATCCCGTTTCCAAATACGCTTACTGCGCTAACATGAAAATGGCGACGCTGCCGTCAATTTTAAACGCGCTTGAGACGGAGACGACGAAGATTACGGTTCCCGAAAAGGTTCGGATCAATGCGAAAAAGGCGCTTGACAGAATGCTTGATGCCGTTCCGAAATAATCCCGAAAAAAGAGAACGATTCATAAACAATTAAATAATATTCGGCATTTTTAAGTCAGCAGCATCTCAAAAAGCGGAAGAAAATATGACTTTGGTTCAGAAAATTAAGACTTATCTTGAGTTTATGCGGTACAAAAACTGCGCAATGGCAGGTCTCTCTTCCGTTATTGCCGTTTTTATCGCCTCTTCCATTTTGGATTATCCGATGGTCGGCGATGTGCTTTACAACGCGGTTCATCTCTTTTATATTTTCATCATGGTCTTTTTGGCAACCGGCGCCGGCAACATGCTTAACGATTATTATGACGTCGACATCGACCGCGTCAACAAACCCAACCGTCCGCTTCCGTCGGGCCGGATCGGCTTAAAAGAAGCGGTTTATCTGACGATTATTTGTTTTTCTGTTGCGCTTTTGATTGCGTTTTTGATCAATCCCGTTTCCGGAATCATCGGATTCATTAATGTTTTCATTCTGATCTGGTATGCAAAAACGCTGAAACGCACGGTTCTTCTCGGCAATTTGTCGATTGCTTACTTGACGGGATCCACTTTCCTGTTCGGCGCTTCCTTTTTGGGAACCGACGGCGTGATTGTGATGATTCCGCTTTCAATATTGGCGTTTTTGGCAACGGCGGCACGTGAAATTGTCAAAGACATTGAAGACATTAAAGGCGATTCCGAAGACGGCGCCGTGACGTTTCCGATCAAATACGGGGAAAAGCCCGCAATTTGGCTTGCCGCAGCATTCGGGTTTCTGGCCGTTTTGTTCAGCCCGTTTCCGTATGTTTCGGGCATTCTGACTGTTCATTACCTTTACGCGCTGGTTTTTGTTATTTTGTGCTTCTTTGCAGCGATTTATTATTTGTTCAAAAAGGAGTATGCCAAATCTTCCAAGTTTTTCAAAATTTCGATGTTTTTGGCGCTGGCGGCTTTCGTTATCGGCTTGTTCTGAAAAACGGCCCCGGGCTTCGCGCACGAAACCGCCGCGTTTTTGAATACGCTCAAAATTATTTTCCGGCTGAAAGATTTTTAATCGTATTTGTCACTTTTTCAATGCGTCGGATTTGATTTCATCAAAACCTTTTTTAATCATTCTTTTTTAATGAAGTGTCACTTTTGATAATTATATTGAAAAACAATTCGGAGTTTTCTAATGACGAAAGAGTATATGCTTGGCAACGCCGCTATTGCCCGCGGCGTGATGGAGTCGGGCGTCGGGGTTGTTTCAGGATACCCGGGGACGCCGTCTTCTGAAATTGTGGATATTTTGAGGGCTCAAAAAGATCATGATTATTATATCGAATGGTCGGTGAATGAAAAAGTGGCGGTTGAGGTGGCAATCGGCGCCGCTTTTGCAGGAACGCGCGCCATCGTTACGATGAAGCATGTCGGCCTGAACGTTGCGGCCGATCCGCTGATGACGGTCTGTTTTGCCGGCACCAAAGGCGGTCTCATTATTTTGGCGGCCGACGATCCGTCTTTCCATTCGTCTCAGAATGAGCAGGACACGCGCCGCTACGCGCAGTTTGCTCAGATTCCGTGCTTCGATCCGGCAACGCTTCAGGACGCCAAAGATATGGTGTCTTATGCATTTGATTTTTCGGAACGGTTTGAAACACCGGTTCTCTTCCGCCCGACAACGCGCATCAGCCACGGCAAATCCAGTGTCGAGCTCGGTGAAATCAAGCCGAATTCAAATGTCGTTGATTTCGTGAAAGACCCGAGCCGCATGGTGATGATGCCGAATTTTGCGCGCCCGCGTCATTACGCGTCGCTTGAACGCCAAAAACCGATGTCTGAAGCACTTGAACAGTCTCCCTGGAATGTTTTGGAGATGTGCGCGGATTCTAAAATCGGTGTGATTTCATCGGGCATTGCTTCCGTTTATGCTAAAGAAGCGCTTCATGCGCTCGGAATCAATGCGGCGTTCTTAAAAATTACGGCTTATCCGATGCCGGACAATTATATTCTTGAAATGCTCAACCACTGCGACAAAGTTCTGATTGTCGAAGAATTGGAACCGATTGTTGAAGACCGCGTCCGCATTTTGGCGCAGCAGCACCGGATTTCAACCGAAATCATCGGCAAGAATCCGGTTCCTCAGGTGAACGAGCTCAACTTTGAAATCTGCCGCGATATTATGGCTTCCGTTTTCAAAGAGTTTGCAGACGCTTCTTCTCCGGCATTGGCTGCCGCCGGAAATGTTCCCGCGCTTCCTTCCGTTTTAACGGACATCGTTCTTCCGCCGAGACCGCCCGCGCTTTGTGTCGGCTGTTCTCACCGTTCGGCTTTCCAAGTGATTAAGGATGTTTTCGGCAAAAACGCGATTTTCCCGAGCGACATCGGCTGCTACACGCTCGGCATTCACAGCGGGGCCGTGGACACGACGATTTGTATGGGGGCCAGCATCAGCATGGCGTCCGGCATTGCGCATTCGGGTGAGAAGAAGCCGGTCTGCTGTACGATCGGGGACTCGACTTTCCTGCACACGGGCATGAATTCTTTGATGAATGCCGTTTACAATAATGCAAACATCACGGTTGCGATTTTGGACAACCGGATCACGGCCATGACGGGACATCAGCCGAATCCGAATACGGGACAAACGGCTGTCGGAATCGAATCGCTTCCGGTTTCTTTGGAAGCGGTCTGCGCGGCTGCCGGGGCTCAGTTTATTCGAACGGTGGACGCTTACGATTATGAAGCTTTGAAGACGGTTTTCCGTGACGCGAAGAGCTTTGAAGGCGTTTCTGTCGTCATTGTTCAGCAAGCCTGCGCGATTGTCGCCCGAAAAGCCGGGGTTCGGAGAAATCCGTTTGCGGTGATTCCCGACAAATGCAAAGGCTGCCGCAAATGCGTGAATTACGGCTGCCCGGCCATTGAGTTTGATAAGGAAACCGCGATTGCGTTTGTCAATTCTCAGTGTATCGGCTGCGGGGTTTGCGCGCAAATTTGTCCGTTTGACGCGATTGAGGAGGTGAAGCAATGAGCGAAAACTGTGACAGCAAAAGCAGCAAAAACAGAAACAGCAATGAAAACAAGTGCTTCGGCAGTGTTCCGAACAGCGGAAAGACGGATGTCAAGTACGATGTCGCGATTTGCGGTGTCGGCGGCCAGGGTGCGATTCTGGCGTCCGACATTCTCGGAAGAGCGGCTGTTGCGGAAGGCCGTGCCGTTCAGGCGGCTGAGACGCACGGCATGGCGCAGCGCGGCGGTTCTGTCGAGAACCATGTCCGCATCGGCAGTGCTTACGGCTCATTGATTTCGAAAAGAGGGGCTGATCTGATGATTGCGCTTGAGCCGGCCGAAGCTGTCCGGTACGCGCATCTTGTCAAAGACGGCGGCGTTATTATTGTCAACACCGAACCGGTTTACCCGTTCACCGTGACGACCGGCAAGGCCGAATATCCCGACGTTGATTTAATGCTTGCCGCGTTATCGGAATCTTTTGATGTGAGAGCGTTTAACGCCAGCGACATTGCAAAAAGCGCCGGCAACCGCCAGGCGGCCAATGTCGTTATGATCGGCGCGGCTTCTCATTTCATTCCGCTTCAGGAGCAGACTTTTATTGATTGTATCAAAGCGTTGGTTCCGCCGAAGTTTTTGGACGTGAACTTGAAGGCTTTTGAGCTGGGAAAGAAAAGCGTTCAGTGATGAATGCTTTTTGTTTTCTTTTTTTCATTTCTGTTTTGTATTTGTTTTACATTCTGTTTTACTTTTTTAAGACCCATTGCCTGCGGAAATCCAATTTGTATCGCCCTCGATTCTGTATTTATTTAATTTAATATCGGGGGATATTTTGTCATTAATGACAAATTTTACTAATATTATAATTATTTTATTTGATTTCCATATTATGTTCCTAAAAAATTTTTATACTCTTCCACTATAAATCCGTAAAGTTTAAATGGCATTTACATTATAGTTTGACTTAATCTATAAATATTATTTATAAAACAGATTTTTTATTTTCAAAGGAATTTTAGGCGTCTTCGGCGCAAAAAAACATATGGTTAGGGAACAAAAATGGGAGTTAAATTAATTCATTTAAAAACAGTTCATCTTGTTTTAGCGGTTTTTGTTATTTTATTGTTGAGCGGGGTTGTGGCGGGTTTTTCAGGATCCGGGTCGGGTACTATTGGTACTCCTTTCATTATTACAAATGAATCACAATTACGGGAGATTAACGATAATTTAACCGCTCACTATATTCTGGCAAACAATTTCGAAATCAAGAGTAGTACATGGACTTCAATTGGTAAATTTTCCGGCAAATTAGATGGTAACAACAAACATATTACCTTAAATTCTTCCACAGGAACTCTTGTTTTTAGTCCTTATAATAGTACTAATTATGGTTTATTTGGGGAAGTTGTGTATAACAGCAGCAATATAGGTGCCAGCAATTACACATTTAATAATCTAACCATTGATGTCAAATGTAATGTCTCTAATAATAATGCTGCGAATAGTAATTTTGGTTTGCTTTTTGGTTACAATGTTAATGATGCAGATCATAAACTTGCAAACAATATTACTGTTAATTTTACGGACAGTTCTAAAGTTATAAATGGAAACGGTAATGTTGGCGGCATTTTCGGTTATTTATCCGGGATTGCAACAAATTGTACTTTCAATGGAAATATTAATGCAACTGGCAATAATGTTGGTGGTATTGCCGGTACAGTTCCTTATGGTTCTATAACGAATGGTAATGTTTCAGGCAGTATCAAAGGCAGTAGTCAAGTTGGTGGTATTGCAGGTTCTGCTGAATGGGGTTCTATTTCCAATTCAAAAGGCTCAGCTCTCTCCGTTTCAGGTGTTGGGAATGTAGGCGGTCTTGTTGGAAGTACAAGTGCCAACATAATTAATAGCAATGTAACAAATGGTCAAATTACCGGTTCCGGTAATAATATTGGCGGTTTGGCTGGATCTGGTGCTCGCATAAATATGTCTAATTTTTCTGGAACTGTTATTGGTGGTGGAAATTATGTCGGTGGTCTTGCAGGTGTTGCAGCAGGTTCAGAAAATAGTTCAACTTCTGGTTCAGTTAAAGGCAGTGATTATGTTGGCGGTTTAATTGGTCAGACCACAGCAGGTAATGCTGTTAACAATACAAGCTCTTCGGCTTATGTTGAGGGCGTTAATTATGTTGGTGGTTTAATAGGCTATTCTGGCAGTGGGTCTAGATATTATAATTATGCAACTGGAAATGTTACTGCGACGGGGGAATATGTTGGTGGCTTAATTGGATATAATGATGCAGCTGGGTTCCATTATTCTTTTAGTTTTGGCAATGTTAAAGGTGACAACAATGTCGGCGGATTCATTGGTTATACTTTTGGGGGTACTGTTGCAAATTCATATTCTACCGGAAATGTTATAGCTAACAATACAGCAGGTGGTCTTGCAGGGTATTCCAATGGAGGTCAATTCAGATATTGTTATACAACGGGAAATGTGACCGGAAATATTTCAGGTGGTTTGTTTGGTGGAATTTCATCTGAAAAATGGGGAAATCATACTGAATGTTTTGCTCTGAATGAATACGTCAACACAAATGGATCCACCAATGCTGTTGCAGATTATATCTCCCCTGATTCTAATTCCTATATCCGAAATATGTATGCATGGAATGGAATCCAAAATGCAAATGGTGTAATCACAAATGCTGTGAATGCTACACTTGTCAAATCTTACAACATTTGGGACAAATATAATAATACAACAAACAATAGTTGGGCTTCTCCTTGGACAAACACTGATAATTTACATTTTTCAAATACATCTATCTGGGTAAACAATTCACTTGACGGAACGGGTTATAAATTCCGTCTTCCAGTTTTAAAATGGCAGATTGATAAATCTATTAGTCCAACAGATGATGCTTCTTATTTGCTTTATCTCACAGATATTGATGTTCGCAGAACAAACGCTGATACCAAATACGAATTTGAAATTGTTATTGATGACGACGAATTAACATATTCCAAAAATTATTATTCTTCTTGGAAATGGGATTTGTCTCTCGGTCTCAGTAATGATAATTCTACTGTCCCGACAACTACCTATCTCAATACTATTACTCATTCAACTCCTTCATCGGCAAATCCTGCTTTGTACAAAAAAGTGTTAACCATCGGAAGTAACAGTCATGCTTGGGGTGTTGCAAAGTTTAATAATACTTCATTAACAGGAACTGATGCTTCTCGTTCATGGCAAATCAGTGATTCTACGCCTTACATTTATAAGGTTGTTTTTAACGCGACGGACGGGTCGTTTAAAGAAGCGGCAGCAAATAGTACAGGTTCGAATATCAGTCCTTCCGGTTTCTCTTATCCTTCAGAGAGCATTGCAAACGGATCTAAATTGGCGTATGTTTATGTTGCAAAAAACGGAACGATGAAAGATCCTGATGTAAATGCTTACAATTATTCAAATACATCCGTTTTTAATCGCCCGTATGATTATTCGGAAATTGTTGAATGGAAAAACGAGAGTAATGCTGTTTGGTTTAATAAAACCGTTTCAACCTCGGGGAATGTTACGGATGATATGACTTTGAACGCAACATGGCAGTATTATATTACTTATAATAAGAATTATTCAAACGTCACAGGCACTGATCTTCAACGGCCAACGGCATATGTTAACACTTCCTCGGGAACGCCGGCAGCTTTCAGTACGTTCGGATGGACAACTCCGTCAGATATTGTGTTCAAAGAATGGACATGGGATGCAGCAGGTCAAAATCCTGTCGGAACATCTTTTAATTTTGATTCATCGAATACCACGATGCAGAATATTTATGCACAGTATGCGCCTGCGGGGCCTTTTACTGTGAGTTATAACGCAGGTACCGGAAGCGGTAATCCTCCCGCTGATGTCACACCGTATTATTACAACGATTCTGTTACTGTTAAAGGAAATGAGAATAATGCAATGTATAAAGTTGGCTCTGTTTTCAGCGGATGGGTTGATCAAGACGGAACTTTAAGAGGAGTCGGGTCCAATTTTAACATTACTGAAAATATGGCATTAACTGCTCAATGGACTGTAAGTGCCCTTGAATATACGATTACTTACAATTCTAACGGCGGTTCTTCGGTAAGTTCTCAGACGGTTCCAATTAACGGAATTTTTACAGAACCTTCAGCTCCGACAAAATACGGGTACAATTTTGGAGGATGGTATACTGATAATGGAACCTTTAATAATTTGTATGATTTTAATGCGAGAGCCGTTTCAAATGTTAATGTTTATGCAAAATGGGTTTCCAATCCTTCCGAAACCGTCACCGTTACTTACAAGGCGAACGGCGGTACCGGTCCTGATCATATTGTTTCCGACATTATCGTTGCAGCCGGTCACACTGCTTTAAGCAATTCCAGTGCCGGTATTTCCCGTTACGGCTACACTTTCGTCGGCTGGAACACCGCCTCTGACGGCAGCGGTTCCTCTTACGCTGAAAACGATCCTGTTGCTTTAACTTCCGCAACTG